>NZ_JACTOJ010000005.1:0-253264 GCF_032335695.1 Clostridium sp. 19966 | reverse complement strand
GGTAAGAGCTTTAGGTTAGAACATAGGGAATCCTTGTTCAAACAAAAACAACTGGAAAAAATTCAGTAAAATTATTTGCCGAAATTTCTCCCAAAGTACTTGCCAGTTACATGGAGACAATATATATAGATTTTAATTCTCCTTCAATAGTAGGGTGGTGCCCATTTAACGAAACTTGGGATAAGGGATGTAAATGGGATGATAATGGCAATTATATAAACGGCGTACCTCAGGATGACGAAATATTAAGACTTATTTACAATTTAACAAAGGCAATGGATAGCACAAGGACTGTTATAGATACTAGTGGAAACTTTCATGTTGTTACAGATATATTTGATATCCATGATTATGAACAAAATGTAGAAAACTTTAAATCTAAATTTGAATCTATGAAAAACTCTGGTGAGGTTTATGTAACTTATCCATCAAGACAAAATTATGGAGGCGAACCGTATTTTGTTAGCGAATACGGAGGCATATGGTGGAATGATGGAAATAATATAGGTTGGGGATACGGTACAAGGCCTAAAAGTAAGGATGAATTTATAAATCGATACATTGGACTTACTGAGACATTGTTAAAAAATGAAAAGATTTGTGGGTTCTGCTATACTCAATTGTATGATGTAGAACAAGAATTAAATGGATTCTATATTTACAAAAGAGAGGCTAAATTTGATAATCAAATATTTAGAAGTGTAAATACACAAATTGCTGCAATAGAAAAATATAAATAACATGCTTATCAAAGGAATTTTGTTTTTACAGCAGAATTCCTTTATCTTTTACGTGGCTTCCAGTAAAATTAAAGTGTCTAAAATAAACTATGATTTTTTAATATAAATTTAATCTTAAAGACTGATAATATACAGGATAGTTTTATATTGAGCTTAGATTAAAGAGGTGATATTGTGAGAAAATATAAAATATTGTTAGTTGAAGATGAAAAACAGATGGCTACATTTATCGAAATGGAGCTTACACATGAGGGATATAAAGTAGAAATTGCATATGAAGGAAGAGAAGCAGTGAAAATGATAGAGAATGTAGAGTATGATTTGATTCTATTGGATGTAATGATTCCTGGTTTAAATGGAATCGAAGTTTGCAGGAGAGTAAGACAATTCTCAGATATCCCTATAATTATGTTAACAGCTAAAAGTGATATATCAGATAAAGTTTTAGGACTTGATGTAGGAGCTAATGATTATTTAACTAAGCCATTCGCTATAGAAGAATTATTAGCAAGAATACGTGTATATGAAAGAAGTAAGGATGTGAAAAATAAATATACATATATTAGGGTTAAGGATATTGAAATGGATGATAGAACTCATCAGGTGTGGAGGGGTGGTAAGGAAATCGAACTTACCAAAAAAGAGTATGATCTTTTAAAAATGATGTTGATCAATAAAAATATTGTTATTACTAGAGAACAGTTTATTGAAAGTATATGGGGATATGACTATATAGGTGATACTAATGTTGTAGACGTGTTTATAAGGTATCTCAGAAGTAAAATAGATGATGAATTTGAAGATAAACTTATTACAACCGTCAGAGGAGTTGGTTATGTTATTAAAGGGGATTAGTAAGAATTTAAAATTTTTTAAAAGTGCTAAGATTTCCATAAAATTAACTGTAGTTTATGCTTTTATGTTTTCATTCGTTTTACTTATTTTAAATGCTTCAATACTTTATGGGATAAAGTATTATTTATATAATCAGGCTAAAAAGCAAGTAGATGATGTTAAAACCATAATGTTAAATAAAGTTGCAGATCAAACTGATTATCAAGATTTATCAAATAAAGAATTGTTTGCGGATATTCCTATTAAAGAAAATGTATCAGTAAGAATATTGGAAACAAATGGTAATGTGCTAATAAGTTCTGCAGGCTTTAATTATAATATTAATTTGCATGAGCCTATTGATAAGTTTAAACATTACGAAAAGGAAGAGAGTCATTTAGTATTAAAAACCGTTGAAATTGGAAATAAAAGCTATGGGACAATATACATTCAGATAGTAAAAAATTTAGAAAATGAATATAATTTTCTAAAGATTTTATTTATTTTAATGGCTATAGCTGACTGCGTAGGGATCGTTGCTTCTATTATATTAGGTTATTTGGTAAGCAGAAGAATGCTAAGACCAATTGCTTATATAAGTAGAACCGCCGAGAGAATAAGTTTTAATAATTTAAAAGAAAGAATTGATGTAAGGGGTCCTGATGATGAGTTGAAGAGGCTTGGAAATATTTTCAACAATATGATAGATAGATTGCAAGAAGCCTTTAACAGACAAAATCAGTTTGTTTCCGATGCTTCTCATGAACTTAGAACTCCTATAGCAATAATTCAGGGTTACGCAAATCTTCTTGATAGATGGGGAAAAAATGATAAAACAGCATTGGAAAAATCAATTTACGGAATTAAATTAGAAGCTGCCAATATGGCAAATTTAGTTGAAAGATTGTTAATCTTAGCTAAAGGTGATAGTGGGACTTTAACTGTAGAAAAGAAAGAAATAAGGCTTAATGAACTTATAAATGAAGTGTACAATGAAAGTAAACTCATATCTAATAATCATGTGATAACAAATAGTCAGAACGCTATTACAATGATTATTGGAGATTATAAGATGTTAAAACAATTGTTAAGAATATTTATTGATAATAGTATAAAATTTTCCCCAGAGTATAGTAAAATAGATTTAAGCTCAGTTATTGATAAAAATCAAGTGAAAATAATTATTAGTGATAATGGTATAGGGATACAGGAAAATGAAATTGGAAAAATATTTGATAGGTTTTATACAGTTGATAAGTCAAGATCTAAAGAAAGCGGAGGAACAGGGCTTGGATTATCAATAGCAAAATGGATTGTAGATATACATGGTGGGAGTATTGATGTGGATAGTAAAGAAGGATTATATACAAAAATTATTGTTACACTAAATAGAGGTTAAAAGATTAATATTTATGAAAAAGAAGCAGAGCAGCAAAATTTCTCTGCTTCTTTTTTTATATGAAAGTATTTTAAGACAAATATAAGCCTATTTTAATGTAAATTTAATGTTAAATGTAGATAATGATTATGTAAATGATAGCTAAAATATATTTTGAAGGGATGAGTAAAAATGAATATGGAGTTTTTTAGACTAATTAATAATTTGGCGTACCAGAATAGAATAATTGATGAAATAATGATTTTCTTTTCAAAGTATGTTCCATATATGTTTATGTTAATTATGGTAATTGTGTTTTTAAGAGGAATTTTAAATAAGAATCTGGAATGCAGACAATCTGCGGTTAGTACATTAATATTTACGATTATAAATATGATTATAAGTTCTATAATTGGTGGAATTTATTATGTGGATAGGCCATTTGTACACAATAAGGTTAATTTATTATTTCATCATGTTCAAGATGCATCATTTCCAAGTGATCATGCAACAGGAACAATGAGTATAGCAAGAGGATTTGCAAGCTATAATAAATGGCTCAGTATAGCTTTAACTGTATTATCATTATTTGTAGGATTTTCAAGAGTATATGTAGGTCATCACTACCCTGCTGATGTTATAGGTGCGTATATAATGGTTCTTTTTACAAGCTGGATTTACAATTTAAAGTTACGAAACATAGTTATAAATTTATATAAAGCTATTGAGGACAAAATAATTATAAGACTTGGGTTAAGCAATGGTGACATAAAGACACTATAGTGAAAAATATAGCTGTTTTGTAATTAAAATTTAATGTGATTTTAATGTGGAAAGATAGAATAGAAGATACGAGAGGGGTATTCTTAATAACAGCCAGGAGGGTTATAAATGATGGAGTTTTTGCAAGTGATTGATATAAGAGCATTAGAGTATATAGATAAACATTTTAAAAATCCCATATTAGATAGAATTATGCCTGTAGTAACTTCTCTTGGAAATTTCGGCGTTATTTGGATAGCTGTTTCCTTAATGCTTTTAGAGAATAAAAGCTATAGATTTGAAGGGATTATGCTTATGAGCTCTCTTTTATTAACTACAATAATGGGTGAAGGAATAATAAAACATATTGTTAAAAGATCTCGGCCATTTACTGAAATAGTAGATGAGAAATTACTTATAGCTAGGCCCGTAACATATTCGTTTCCATCGGGGCATTCAGCTTCTTCCTTTGCCGCGGCAAGTATATTTGTTAATATGAATAACTGGATTAGCAGTATTGCAGTTATGATTGCAATTCTAATTGCATTTTCAAGGTTGTACTTGAAGGTACATTATCCATTAGATGTATTCAGCGGTATTTTATTAGGCATTTTATGTTCTAGTATAGTAATGATAGCATTTTAGTCAATAATCAAGGTAAAAGGTTGAAAAACTTTTTAAATATAAAAATGGAGGTAAAAACATGAACAAGAAAAAAATTACTATGTTTACTAGTTTAGTATTAGGAGGTTGTTTATTATTTGGTACTGTCCTTGTAAATGCATCTCAGCTATCAGGTTATGAAAAGTACAAACAAGCGGTTCTTGATACTAAAAACTTGAAAAATGAAACAGCTGCATTGAAAGTATCTATAACTGATAATGGAACTAGTCTTGCAGATTTAACCGAAAATTTCAAGCAGAACCAAGCTGCAAATGCTATGAGTAGCAGTACAGCAATAAAATATGGTGGAAATACTCAGAGCATAAATAATTATCTACAAGATGGAAAGCGAATAGAAAAGACAAGCGATAGCAGCGAATATCTGGTGTCAGGTGCTAAGAACAAAAAGTATGAGAAAAAGGATAAAACAGAGAATCCTCAAGTGATGCAAGGAATAGGTGTAATAATTGACACTCTTGTAGGAAGCATGAAGGATGGAGTAACCGCTATTGATAATGGAAATGGAACAAAAAATGTAAACATACAATTAAATGACACTCAAATTACACCTTTAGTAAATGCGGTGGTTTCAATTGCTATGGCAAAAGATAATGAATTTAACAATAAGAATCAAAAAGCAGATATAGAAAATTTAAAAAACATACTTCCACAGCTTCAAAGTGATGTAAAGGTAGAAAGTGTTATTTCTTCAGCTAATATTAATAGTAATGACGTAATTGCAAGTCAGAGTGCCAAGGTTATACTTTCTGGAAAAGATGCCTCTGGTAAAGTTCATACTATTATAATTAATGCTGATTTGCAACTATCTAACATAAACAGCACAACTCCTGATAAAGTAGATTTAACAGGTAAACAAGTTAAAACAATAGAAAATGGTTTTAAAGGTCACAGAGATTAATTTCAAGTAAATATGAGAGATTGGGTGAAATTATGATACTCAGTCTCTCACATTATTTCTGGTTAAAGGAGAGAAAAATGGAGAAGGTTTTAGAGGTAAATGGTTTAACCAAGCTCTATGATAATGGTAGAGGAGTAAAAAATATTACTTTTGAAGTGGTAAAGGGAGAAATATTCGGGTTTCTTGGTCCTAATGGAGCTGGAAAGACAACTGTAATGAAATCAATTACTGGACTAAACACTTTTGAAAGTGGAGAGATTAAAATAATGGGAGTAGACATAAAAAACCAGTTTGAAGATGCATTAAAAGGAGTTGGAGCGATAATTGAAACGGCGGATGCCTACGAATATATGTCAGCCTACAACAATTTAAAAATAGCTTCTAGGTTCTATACTAATATAGAGGAAGCTGATATAGATAATGCTTTAAAAATTGTGGGACTCGAAGAATATAAAAATGACAAGGTCTCCAAGTTCTCATTAGGAATGAAACAAAGGTTATCTTTGGCTATGGCACTTTTATCAAAACCAAGTTTAGTAATATTAGATGAACCTACAAACGGGCTTGATATAGAAGGAACGGTTCAAATGAGAAATATGATAATAGAACTAGCAAAAGAAGAAAATATGACATTTTTTATTTCAAGTCATTTAGTTCATGAAATAGAGCTTATGTGCGATAAAGTTGCTATAATTCATAATGGAGAATTAATTAACAATGGAGTAGCTATAAAAGTTATAAAAGAAAAATATATTAACTTAGAGGATTTTTATATGCATGAAGTTAAAAAAGGAGGTAAAAATGAATAACTTGGTCGCTAATACTATTAATGAAATTCAAAAACTTTTTTTCAAAAAGAAAACTATAGCATTTTTAATTGCTATGGTTTTGATAAGTTTCTTATCTGCTTTTTTTATCTCTTCAATACAGTCAAAATTAGTGTTCATATCATTGGCTGCTGAAAGTTTTCCTTTGATTATTTTAAGTAGTATTACTAATGTATTTCTCCCTTTGTTTATCTTCATGTCTGCAGCAGAGACTTTTTCAGGTGAAGTCTCTGAGCGAACAATAAAATTAGTACTTACTAGACCTATTAACAGATTAAAGGTGTTTATTTCTAAAAATGCTGCAATTGCTATATATTCAGCTTTAAATTTATTTGTGATCATGCTTACCACATTGTTAGCAGCATTCATATTTAAGTTCAGTGTAGGCAATTTGTTAAATATTTTTCTGAGTTATGCATTAGATATAGTACCTGCATTAGTTGTAATAACATTCGCTTCCTTCATGGTTCAATTTTTTAAGAGCAGTAGCGGAGCATTAATTAGTTGTATCCTATTCTTTATGCTGCTTAGAATACTTGCCATATTTATTAAGGGAGTTAATAGCGCAATTTTTACATCTTATTTAAACTGGTATACTCAATGGTCATCAGGTGGAGTAAAGGTTTTAGCCCATATAAATTTATTATTTATGCTTATAGCATACGGAATAATATTTTTTACTCTAGGATTTTATTTGTTTGATAAAAAAGAATTTTAATAAAGA
Organism: Clostridium sp. 19966; assembly: GCF_032335695.1. Taxonomy (NCBI): domain Bacteria; kingdom Bacillati; phylum Bacillota; class Clostridia; order Eubacteriales; family Clostridiaceae; genus Clostridium; species Clostridium sp. 19966. Next base: position 246,417 of record NZ_JACTOJ010000005.1, on the reverse strand, counting down.
GGGTGATACGATTGGTAGAATTTATAGTAAATTGGGCTATTTTAGTATTGTCAAAGTTAGGATATCTTGGGGTATTTACTCTTATGTGGCTAGAAAGTGCATGCATACCCATTCCAAGTGAAGCCATATTGCCCTTTGGCGGATATCTAGCTTCATCTGCTTATAATGGCGAAAAGCTAAATCTTGCTTTAGTTATATTTGTTGGGACATTAGGCGGAACCTTTGGATCCATTATAATGTATTGTATAGGGGCTAAAGGAGGACGAATATTAGTTGACAAATATGCAGAAAAATTAAGATTATCAAAAGCTCATATTGAAATGAGCTATAGATATTTCAATAAATATGGTGATAAGATAGCATTTTTTTCAAGATTACTTCCGATTATAAGAACATTTATTTCATTACCAGCTAGAATAAGTAAAATGAGCTTTAAAAAGTTTGTGCTTTATACCTTTTTAGGTTCATTAATTTGGAGCATATTGCTTGGTTATGCAGGTTTCATGATGGGAGAAAACTGGAGTAAAATTCGTTCTGTGCTTCATATTGCAGATTATGCTATTATAGTAATAATTCTTGTAGTAATAGCTTATGTGCTTATTAAAAAAAGAAAAAATAGTATTGATAGGGTCAATAGTTAAATTGATAAATTTTTTAATTAGTTAAAATAGTAACTAATATAGGGTAAATTACATAAAATAGGTTTGAATAGGTTTTAATTATCGGGGGTAAATTTTCAAGTATGGTAAGTAAAGATGATTTCGTAAAGGAATTTGTTCCAAATCATAATCATGGTTCAATTGATTACACTTCAATTGCAATGGGGCATGTACACCAATGCTTAGACGTAACATTTCCACCTGAGCCAACGGAAAATGGTTCACATGTGCATTTAACTGAAGGATTTGTTTTATTTGAAAATGGACATAATCATTATTATAGAGCATATTCTGGACCGGCAATTCAGGTGGGAAATGGTATGCATGTACATTATTATGATTTTTATACCACTGAAGATTATGGCCATAGGCATCATATTGCTGGAGTAGATCAACCAGCGCCTGGTGCAGTTTAATATGGACATGATAGTATTTATAAAATGATTTGATAATTATTAGCCTTATCTTGTTGATATATAATAAGTTATAAATATTATGCTTTAATAGATAAAAAGCCCTCTAGATAACAAATTCTTAATTGTCAGTTAGAGGGTTTTCTATAATTTAAAATTAATTAAACTAATTCCGTTTTTCCTTCTAGTTTTTTGTACATTCTATCCTGCTGCTTTGTTGTGAACTGAAAGTATATTTCTGTATTTGAAACGGATTTATGCCCCAACCACCATTGAAGTTCTTTGATATCCATATCACATTCAGCTAGGTGAACAGCAGTGGTATGCTTTAATGCATGAAAATGATGCTTGGACTTGTCTTCGATTCCAGCGATAGAACAATATTTCTTCATAAGATAATCTAGTGTTTGTCTAGAAATTGGATTGTTCTTTTGACTTGTAAAAAGCGTGCTAGAATCTGAAGAGATATTATTATTGGCAATATGTAAATCTAACGCATTTTTCGTATTTCTATCTAGCCTCAAGGTGTTGTTTTTGCTCCCCTTAAGCCTCTTACAATATATTTCACCCTTTTCCATATTGTAATCCTCACGTATAAGTAACGCTATTTCTGAAGCTCTAAGACCGCATCTGTATGTCAACCTAAATATTGCCAGATCTCTTTGTGAATGCACGGAATTGGAATTTTTTATAGCATCAAATAAGGAAGAAGCTTCCTTTTGAGTCAAATATTTTATTTTAGTTTCAACATTTCTTTTCATATGTAAATCCCCTTAAAAATAATTATACATTATAAATATTTTGTACAATTCAATTATAATACAAATTGAAAAATATGCAAATATTACACAATAAATTTCAAAAATATGTAAAATAATATACAAAAAAATCATATTAAACAAAAAAGTGTAATATCTATTTTTATATTTTTTGTTTTTATACGCTTATATTAAATTTAAACCATACAAAATATTTATTCTGTTTCATAAATCATATAATGAGTTAATACAAAAGTCAAAGTGGAAAATTTTCTGATATTTTTTATAAAGATATCTGAGCAGTTAATTAATAGAGATTAGTCTATAACTAGAAGATTTACTCTTTATTTAATTAAATATGTACTTTGATGGATATATAAGGATATTCATCAAATATGCACAAAAGATTTTATTTAATTTCAAGAATGGAGGAATTAATCATTGAACCCATTATTATTAAAAAGAAACAATTACGTGGATGAAAAAAATATAATTGATCTATATATGAGAATAATTAATGATGCTAATGAAATAGTTCTTATATTATCGCATAATGGGAAAATAATTTTCGGAAATCGCTTTGCAGAAAAAACTTATGGATACACTATTGAAGAATTAAAATCTATGACTATTTTCCAGTTAAGAAAACGGGATATTTCCGAGTGTTTTGATAGGAAATATAAGGTAATTACTTCAAATACTGTTGAATTTGAAAGTGTCCACAAGAGAAAAAATAACTCCTTTTTTTATGTAAAAATTAAAATGATAAATATAAAAGCAGATAAAACGGATATATATGCATGCATTATAACTGATATCACTGAAACAAAGCTAAAAGAAGATAAATTAAGTAACCAAAAAAATAAATCAATGAAGTGTGTAGAAAAAATAATAGACCCTATTAGCTCAATAATAGATATATGCGACATATTAGATACAACACAAATTGGTGAGCAGTATCTGGAGCATGTTAATAATATTAAACAACAAGTGACCACAATGATAAATAGCCTTGATATTAAGCCATATGAAACAATATATGATGAAGAGGATATTTTTCTAAATAACTTCAGATTTAATATAAGAGAAACTTTAAAAATCATAATAGAAAAATATACGCGAATGTGCAGTAGCAATAATTTATCTTTTTATTATCATATTGACCCATCTATACCCGATGAACTTATTGGAGATGAGTTGAAACTTAGGACAATATTAGATAATCTTTTGGATAACGCAGTAAAATATACCGATGCTGGGGCTGTGATATTAAAAGTTTATTCAGGTTCACGGTTAGGAGCAAAAATTAATTTGAGATTTGTGGTAGAGGATACTGGCAAGGGAATCAGTGAGGAAGTAAAGAAAAGCATATTTGGAAGAATTGATGAAAACAATAAGTTATATAGAGAAAAAAGTTTATTTTTATCAATGAAGATGATAAAAACAATGAATGGACAAATGTGGTGTATAAGTAAGCAAGGGATGGGAAGTAAGTTTAATTTAATGCTTGAATTCACATCAGAATATCCTAATTTTGGTGATGATATTAATGCCGCAAATAAAAAGGAAAAAACTGTTTTGGTAGTGCAGAACAATGCAATAAGCATGAAAGCAACTGAAGTTATGCTGGAGAATTTGGGATACAATTGTATTAAGGTCTATAATGGCAGAAAAATTTTGGATAAAATTTGTGAACAAGTCCCTGACTTGATATTAATGGATATTGAGATGTCTGCGCTAAATAGCTATGAAATAACTAGATTAATAAGATTAAATAAAAGTAAGGATATAAATACCATTCCTATAATTGCCATGGTAGTAAAATTTTTTACTGATGACAATGAAACTTGGAAAAAATCTGGAATAAATGATTACTTGCTAAAGCCATTAGAAATAAATAAATTAGAAGCAATGCTAAAAACATACATAAACTAATAATTGTTAGTGTATAGCTGTTGCACGCCTATATTATAAGTTAGACACGCAACAGCTATTGTTTTATATTTGAATAATAATTTAATAATATTTTTTGCCAATTAATAAAAATTATTAAATATTCAAATATACACCATATTTTAACAAAATTCGATAAAAAATTTAATGTTTTACAATAAAACCTTTAATTAAATATTGAAATGTGATATACTAATGAAGTTTAATATATAATTTAATTAAATAATAAAAAATGCTTAAACATTATGCATCATAACTATATGTGATGATAAATAAAAGTGCGCGCTATTATTTTGAATAAAATATCAAAATACAAAAGTTTATTTTATTTTCATTTGGAAATATATGAATAATATGTTATATATAACAATTGAGGAGGGAGCTGATAAAATTTGAGTTCAAATCAATTAATAGTTTTTAATCTAGGTCTTGAGGAGTATGCAGTTAATATTTCATATGCTCATGAAATTATGAGAATTCCTAGAATAACTCCTATACCTGGTGTACCAGGTTTTGTTCAAGGAGTCATCAATTTAAGAGAAAAAATAATACCAATATTTGATCTTAAACAAAGATTTAATATGGACAAGGGAAAACTTGGAGCCGACAGCAGACTTTTAATTTTAGACTTAGATGGAATAAAAGCAGGTATCATAGTAGATGATGTATCAGAAGTGATTAGAGTTGACAGTAGTAGTATTGAGCATCTGCCTAATGAGATATCATCAATAAGTGGTAACAGCATTGAAGGAGTAATCATAAATAATCAAAGAATAATTATTGCTTTAAATATACTTAAATTAAAAACTGAAATCTTTAAATATAATTTGGAAAAGGAGATAAGCAAATGATTCCTATAAGTGCATTAGAATATTTAAAAATTTTTTCTGAAATGCAGATTGAAAGTATACCAGGCGGAGTATTATTTTTGTACATAGAAGGAGATATAATTAAATGGAGGATGGCTTCCACTTCTTTTGAGTTAGAAATTTTTAGTGTTGATGAAAAAATCAAAAATGACAGTATAGCGGCAAAAGCTATGAGAGAAAAAAGAGTTATAAAACAAACTATACCTAAATCGCTTTATGGAAGTAGATTTAATACTGTAGCAATACCAATTACAGAGAATGATGAAGTTAAGGGAGCGTTTTCAATACTATTTCCAAAAGTTCATCCTGTTATAAAATCTTTTCCAGACTTTGCGCCTATTATGTCCAAGATGTTTGCTGAGGGTGTAGTTATGTTTGTAACGGATTTAAATAGTATTTTGTATAAACAAGCTTCAAAAAAGTTTGATATTGCAACTTTAAATAAAGGAGATAGGCTGGAAGAAAGTTCAATTGCAAGCAAAGCTATCAGTTTTGGCAAAATAATTATGGAAGAATTAGATAGCTCGGTATATGGCGTTGATTTATTCGAAGTAAGCTATCCTTTATTTGATGAAGAAAATTCAGAAGAGGTAGTAGCTACGTTAACTATAATGACACCTAAAGAGTTAGCGGCTAATTTAAGGGATATGTCTAATAATTTGCAGAATAATCTTACAGGTATAGCGGCAGCTATTGAAGAGTTAGCAGCTTCTGCATCTCAAATACACGTTAATGAACAAGAATTGAACAAAGAAATAAAAATTATTACTAACATAACTGAAGAAATAAATGAAATTTCTGCTTTTATAAAAGATATAGCTGATGAAACTAAAATGCTTGGACTTAATGCTGCAATAGAAGCGGCTAGAGCAGGTGAAGCTGGAAAAGGTTTTGGAGTTGTGGCAGAGGAAATAAGAAAATTATCAGATCAATCAAAGAGTACAGTACCTAAAATTAACAAACTTACTCAGGATATAAAAGCTAAAGTTGAACAGGTTAGTGAGAAAAGCATGAGTTCACTTTCTTCTAGCCAAGAGCAGGCATCTGCAACAGAAGAAATAACAGCTAGCATTGAAGAAATAACAGCTGCTGCTGAAGAACTGAACAATATAGCTCAAAAGTTATAAATAATATCAATTTCCTGGGTAATATTGGAAAATGAAAAAAGAAAATATTTTGTTAACGATTTGTACAAACTTTTGTAAAGTTAATGTCACAAATAATATATATTATTCACTTGTATAGATTTTTAAGACCTCATCCCTACTTGAAGCAGTGATTGTTTTAGTCACTGCTTTTTTTTATTCCAAATTTATTATAGAATGTAAAGGCAATGATATAATTTACTTATTAGATTTATTGATATACAATTTATTATAAATAATAAATTTAAATGCTTTAACATTGAGAGGATGTGTTTTTATGCAATTTTTAATAACAGCGTATGACTATAAAGACGAAGATGCTATAAATAGAAGACTTGCAGCCAGAGAAGAACATCTGAAATTAGCATCTAAAATGGCGAGCACTGGAATAACTCTTTATGGAGGACCTATTTTGGATGATAAAGAAAAAATGATAGGCTCTGTATTTATAGTAGAATTTACTTCTAGAAATGAAATAGATGAATGGTTTAAAATAGAGCCTTATGTTTTGGGTAACGTATGGGAAAACATTGATATAAGACCTATGAAAGTTGCGACTATATTTAAAAAGGATTAGTCTATGATTTAAAATATAAAAAGTGATAAATATTGTTGAAGTAAACATTTATGTGGGCCTTATAAAAAACAATAGTTTATTGGGGGACAGCGGTATGAATATACAAATATTTGGTGTGCAAAAATGTTTTGACACTAAGAAGGCTGAGAGATATTTCAAAGAAAGAAATATTAAATATCAATTTATAGATTTGAATATAAAATCTTTTGGGAAAAGGGAGCTTGAAAGCATAATTATAAATGTCAAGCTATCGGACCTTATAAATATTAAAAGCAGCTTATATGACAAGCTTAATATTAGGTTTATAAGAAACGATGAAATTAAAAAAGAAATATTGCTTAATAATGCTAAGCTATGTAATACTCCAATAGTTAGAAATGGTAAATTTGCTACTGTAGGATATAAACCTCAAATTTGGGAAAGCTGGGAATAATTAAAGAAAGAGTTGGTGATTTTATATAATGAAGAAAGTAGCTGTAGTATTTAATGGCGGTACCATATCTATGGTAGTAGATGAGAAAATTCATGCTGCTGTGCCTGGGCTTAGTGGGGAGCAGATTATGAACATGGTTTCTGGTATAGAGAGGTTCGCCGAAGTAGAATCTTATACATTCTCCAATGTTCCAAGTCCACATATGACTATTGAGGATATGCTTAAATTGTCAAAGTATATAAAGAATATATTAGATAAACCAGACATAGCTGGAGTAGTAGTAACTCATGGTACAGATACTTTAGAAGAAACAGCTTATTTAGTAGACTTGACTATAGATAGCTATAAACCTATAATTTTTACGGGAGCAATGAGAAGCAGCTCAGAGCTTGGATATGATGGACCTTTTAATTTGGCATCTTCAATATCCGCAATTTTATCTGAAGAATCTCAAAATAGAGGGGTGCTTGTTTGTTTTAATGGAGAATTAAATAGCGCTAGCGAAGTTACAAAAATGAGTACTATGGACTTAAATGCATTTAGAACGCCTACCTTTGGCCCCATAGGTATAGTTGATAATAATAGAACTATTTATTATAGAAATAACTTAAAAAGCGAAAAGCTTATTGTGGATAGTATAAATGCAAAAGTAGACCTTATAAAATGTGTAGCTGGTGAAGATAGCGGTCTCATAAATTTTTGCTTAGATAAAGGGGACAATGGAATAATAATTGAAGCACTGGGAAGAGGAAATGTACCACCTAAAATGATACCTGGAATACAAAGAGCTATAGATAATAAAGTGCCTATAGTTATAGTGTCTAGATGCTTTGAAGGCAGAGTGTTTGAATCCTATGGATATTTAGGAGGAGGAAAATATCTTAAGGATATGGGTGTTATACTTGCAGACAATCTTCCAGGGCAAAAGGCTAGAATAAAATTGCTATTAGCTCTAAGCAAAAAACAGGATATAGACTTTGTAAGAAAACAATTTGAATATTAAAAACAGCATAATATATGATACTGTTATTACTTTATAATTTTATTGAAAATTTTACAGGCAAATCAATGAAAATCTTAGATTTATGGAACTTGAACGAGTAAAATAGAAAAAAACCTTGAAATATAGGCTATAATAAATGTATAATAGTTATTATGAATTAAGCTAGTGACAGGAGATGATATTATTGATTAGCAGTATGACTGGCTTTGGACGAGGAAACTATGATTTAGATGGAAAAAAGAGTTTTACAGTAGAAGTTAAAAGTATAAATCATAGATATTTAGACATAAATATAAAAATGCCAAGACTAATGCTTAGCTTAGAAGACAGAGTAAGAAAACTAATCTCTGCTAACATAAAAAGAGGTAAAATAGATATATTTATTACATATAATAATTATGAAAAACTAGGAGTTACGGCTAAATTCAATGATATACTTGCGGATAGCTATTTCAAATGCTTAAAAAATATAGGTGAAAGGTATAGCGTGTTAGATGATATATCTGTATCACTTATCGCAAAATTTCCAGATGTAGTTTATGTGGAAGAAGATGAGGAAAATTTAGATGAAATTTGGAATACTTTAAGTAAGCCGCTTTTAGACGCTGTAAATAGCTTGAAGAGTATGCGACAAGTTGAAGGACAAAAATTAGCGTATGATGTGGCTAAAAAATGTGATAATATAAAAAAAGAAATAATTTGTATTGAAAACCGAGCTGATACACATGTTAAGCAGTACAAGGAAAAACTTTCAGATAGACTAAAAGAAATTTTAGGAAATGGAAATGTGGATATAGATGAAAACAGAATCTCTATGGAACTTGCTATATATGCAGATAAATGCAGTATTGATGAAGAAATAACCAGGTTAAAAAGTCATATTGGTCAAATTGAAAAAACTTTGAAACTTGATGAACCTATTGGCAGAAAACTTGATTTTATCGTACAAGAGATAAATAGAGAAGCTAATACTATAGCATCAAAATCTAATGATTTGGATATTACCAATAGTGCTCTAAACATAAAAAATGAAATTGAAAAAATAAGAGAACAAATTCAAAATATTGAATAGTAGGAGGACAAGAATGGGTATAAAGTTAATCAATATAGGATTCGGCAACATAGTTTCTGCTAATAGATTAGTAGCTATTGTAAGTCCTGAATCAGCTCCAATAAAAAGAATAATTCAGGAAGCTAGAGACAGAGGTATGTTAATTGATGCTACCTATGGAAGAAGAACTAGAGCAGTTATTATAACAGATAGTGATCATGTAATATTATCTGCAGTTCAGCCAGAAACTGTTGCTCATAGATTATCATCTAGAGACGAAGACAATGTTGATGAGGTTGAGGAATAATGGAACAAAGAGGAGTATTAATAGTTTTATCGGGTCCCTCTGGTGCCGGAAAAGGAACTATATGTAAGGCGCTTCTTGAAAAAGGCGATTTTTGGTTGTCTGTTTCGGCAACTACTAGAAAGCCTAGAAATGGCGAAAAAGAAGGCATAAACTATTATTTTTCAGATAAAGAAGATTTTGAAAGAAAGATTGAAGATAATGAATTTTTAGAGTATGCAGAGGTATATGGCAATTATTATGGTACTCCTAAAAAACAAGTGCTGGAAGCCATAGAAAGTGGAAGAGATGTGATACTTGAAATAGATATTCAAGGAGCTCTAAAAGTTAAGGAAACATATCCTCAAGGAGTATTTTTATTTATACTTCCTCCTTCGATGGATGAACTTAAACAAAGGATAATAAACAGGGGAAGTGAAACTCCTGAATCATTGATGACTAGATTTAAATCTGCTTTCCAGGAAATAAATTATGTGTCTAAGTATAATTACGCAGTAGTAAATGATACTGTGGAGGAAGCAGTTAAAAAAATAGAAGCAATTTTGATTGCTGAAAAATGTAGAGTAGATAGAATCAAAGAGGAAATTTTAAATTCTAAGGAGGCATATATACATGAACAGTTCTATGATTAATCCATCAATAGTAGATTTATTAAAGGTGGTAGATAATAGATATTCTTTGGTTATTGTAACTTCTAAGAGAGCAAGACAGCTTATAGGGGGTCAGCAGCCTTTAACTAAAGTAAATTCTAATAAACCACTTACTGTAGCTATAAATGAAGTTTACTCTGGAGATATAGTTTATGAGACTTTAAAAGAAGGAATAAAATAATGGAATATAACAGCAATGTAGTAATAGGTGTATGCGGAGGCATAGCTGCTTATAAAGCCCTTGATGTAATTAGCGCTTTGAGAAAAAGAAATATTAATGTAGATGTTATAATGACAAAGCATGCTACCGAATTTGTAACTCCGCTGACCTTTCAATCTATAAGCTATAACAAAGTAGTTGTAGATATGTTTGAGGAACCAAAATATTGGGAAATACAGCATATTTCATTAGCTAAGAAAGCAGACTTATTTGTTGTATTACCTGCTACCGCTAATATAATAGGAAAAGTAGCTAATGGTATAGCGGATGACATGCTTTCAACTACTATAATGGCTACTAAGGCACCTGTTCTATTTTGTCCTGCTATGAACACAGGAATGTATGAGAACATTATAGTTCAAGAAAATATTAAAAAATTAAGAGCTTACGGTTATGAATTTATGGAGCCGGATACAGGAATGCTTGCTTGTGGAGATACAGGCAAAGGAAAGCTTCCTAAACCTGAAATTATTACGGAAGCTATTCTTTCAAGACTCTATAAAAAGAATGATTTAAGCGGTAAAAGGGTATTGGTAACAGCAGGGCCTACTTTAGTTAACATTGATCCTGTTAGGTATATTACAAATAGATCTACGGGTAAAATGGGTTATGCTATAGCAGAAGAAGCAAGAGACAGAGGCGCGGAGGTGCTGCTTATTACAGGACCAACTGATATTAAGATCCCATATGGTGTAAACTCTATAAATGTTAAAACCAACAGTGAAATGCTGAAGGCGGTAATGGACAATTTTAATGACAAGGATATAATAATTAAAAGTGCCGCAGTAGCTGATTATAAACCTAGAAATTATAGTGAATCTAAAATAAAGAAAGTAAATGAGATTCTAGAATTAGAGTTGATTCAAGATGTAGATATTTTAAAGGAACTTGGTAAGATTAAAAAATCAAACCAGGTATTGGTAGGCTTTGCCGCAGAAAGTAATGATTTGATTGAGAATGCTAAAAGAAAATTAGAGAGTAAAAATCTTGACTTTATAGTAGCAAATGACATAAAATCTGCCGATACTGGCTTTGCGTCCGATTATAATAGGGTTACTATTATAGATAGGGATGGGAATGCTGCTCATTTAGACAAAATGAGTAAAAGACAGGTTGCCTGCGAAATATTTAATAAAATTTTAAAAGGGCGATAATGCTCTTTTTTAATTTTTAATATTTTTATATAAAAAGGTAGTGGTTGCTTGTACAAATATGCTGGCGTGATTGTAAATAATGATGCTGTTGCGGTTGATAAACTATTTACATATGAGATACCTATGGAACTATGGGATAAAATAAGAATAGGGCATAGAGTTAAGGTGCCTTTTGGCATGGGTAACAAACTTATAGAAGGATTCGTACTTTCAATACATGAAGCAGAGAATAAGTTAAACAAAATTAAGGATATTAAAAGTATTGTAGACGAATTTCCACTTCTTACGGAAAATGATATCTCGCTCATAAACTTTATGAAAAAAAAATATTTGTGTTCTTATATAGACTGCATAAAGCTTATTATACCTATTGGCATTACTAAGGGCAACGGTCACAAATTTCAGCAGTTAATTTATATAGGAAGACCATTAGATGATAAATACAGCAAATCGCCATATATTGATATATACGATTTTATTAAAAGTAATCAAGCTATATATAGTAAAAATAAGCTTAGTAAGGAATTAGGGTTTTCATTAAGTTCCATAAACACTCTCATTAAATATGAATATTTATCTTTAGAGAAACAAGTGGTAAATAGATTTTCCAGAGAAGAATATGATAAATATAATTTTATCAGTCTTAATGAGGAACAAAAAAAAGCTTATGAAACTATAAAGGAAAGCAAAACAGGAGTATTCTTGCTGCATGGAATAACTGGCAGCGGAAAAACTGAAATATATCTTCAATTAGTTAAGGATATGCTTTCTCAAGAAAGAGATACTATAGTGCTTGTTCCTGAAATATCTCTTACACCACAGATGGTAGAAAGATTTAAAGGAAGATTTGGTGACAGCATAAGTGTATATCATAGTAAAATGTCAGATGGCGAACGTTATGACGAATGGATGAGAATAAAGAATGGTAAAACAAAAATAGTAATAGGAGCCCGATCAGCGATTTTTCTACCTTTTAAAAACATTGGCATGATTATTTTAGATGAAGAGCATGAAGGAAGCTATAAATCTGAAAATAGTCCTAAATATGACGCCAGAGAATTAGCTGAATTTATTGCTATGGATAGGAATTGCAAAGTGGTATATGGAACGGCTACTCCTTCAATAGAAAATTATACTCGAGCTAAAGTTGGAGAAGTAAATCTATTAGAGATTAAAAACAGAGTAGATGGTGCAAGACTTCCTGAGATAGCATTGGTAGATATGAGAGAAGAACTTATGGAAGGAAATAAATCCATATTCAGCAGAAGCCTGTTTTCAAATATGAAAGAAACCCTTGAAAAAGGAGAACAGGTAATATTATTTCTTAATAGAAGAGGTTTTTCTACCTTTGTTTCCTGCAGGAAATGCGGTTTTGTATATAAGTGCAATAATTGTGACATATCTCTAACCTATCATAGAAATGACGGATATCTCCACTGCCATTACTGCGGCTATAAGAGAAAGCTTGATTCAAAATGTCCTGAGTGCGGCAGCAAATATATAAAATATTTTGGAGTAGGTACGGAAAGAGTGGAGCAAGAGGTGAAAAAGTATTTTCCAAGCTATAAGGTGAGTAGAATGGATTTGGATACTACTAAGAAAAAAGATTCCTATATAAATATATATAAAGATTTTAAAAATGGGAAATCTCAGATTCTTATAGGAACCCAAATGATAGCCAAAGGCCTTGATTTCCCTAACGTTACTTTAGTTGGAGTACTTGCGGCGGACCTCACATTAAATATACCAGATTATAAGTCGGCAGAAAGAACTTTTCAGCTATTAACTCAGGTATCTGGAAGAGCAGGGCGAGGAGACAAAGCTGGAAAAGTTGTAGTGCAAACTTATACACCGGATCATTATAGTATATTGAGCTCAATAAACAATAATTATAATGAATTTTTTGAAAAAGAAATTTTAGTAAGAAAGAGTATGAATTATCCACCTTTTTCTGATATAATAAACATTAATTTAAATTCTGAAAATGAGACTCTTTTAATAAAAGTTATTAATGAATTAGCGGTTAATATTAAATCATTAATTCAAGAGGAAAAAGAGATTGATATGCTAGGTCCCTGTGCTTGCGCCATATCCAAAATCAAAGAGATGTATAGATGGCAGATAATTTTAAAAGGAAGATTCTCAGAGGAATTTAAAATAATCTTAAGGGATACAATTTATAATTATTTAAAAAACGTATATAATGAAATTAAATTAAATTTAGATATTAACCCTAATAGTCTAATATAAATATTTAAATGCATAAGGAGGACAAAAATGGCATTAAGAAATATAAGACAGGACAACGACGAAATTTTAAGAAAGAAAAGCAGAAAGGTAGAAGAGGTAAACGATAGAATTAAGACTCTTATTAAAGATATGTTTGAGACTATGTACGAGGCTGATGGTGTAGGACTTGCAGCTCCTCAGGTAGGCATACTTAAAAGATTGGCTGTTGTGGATGTAGGAGATGGACCATATGTATTTATTAATCCAGAAATATATGAAGCTGTTGGTTCTTGTGTGGATATAGAGGGATGTCTTAGTATTCCAGGTAAGCAGGGAGCAGTGGAAAGACCTGAAAAAATAAAAGTCAAAGCTCTTAACGAAAATGGAGAAGAGTTTGAATTGGAAGCAGAAGGATTTTTTGCTAGAGCAATTTGTCATGAAACAGATCACCTGGATGGAATATTATTTACTGATAAGCTTGTAGAAGGTGAGGAAGAGTAAATATGAATATTGTTTTTATGGGGACACCGGAATTTGCGGTGCCTACATTAAAAAAGCTAATAGAAAATTATAATGTTAAGGCTGTATTTACACAGCCTGACAGGCCTAAAGGAAGAGGGAAAAAACTAGCTTTTAGCGAAGTGAAACAAGTAGCTGTAGATGCAGGAATAAAAGTTATTCAACCAGAAAAGCTAAGGAAAGATGAAGAAAGCATAAAACTACTTAAAGAAATAAATCCTGATTTTATTATCGTAGTGGCTTATGGGCAAATTTTACCTAAGGAAGTATTAGATATACCTAAATATTATTGTATAAATCTACATGCTTCGCTGCTTCCTAAATATAGAGGTGCAGCTCCAATAAATTGGTGTATAATAAATGGAGAAAAAGTATCTGGCAACACAACTATGCTTATGGCCGAAGGGTTAGATACAGGAGATATATTAAAGCAAAGCAGTGTAGAAATAACTGAAAATATGACTTATGGAGAGCTTCACGATATTCTTAAGGAAGATGGGCCTCAGCTCATGGTAGATACTATAGAAGCATTAGTAAAAAATGAAATAGCACCTGAGAGACAGAAAGATGAATTAAGTTGTTATTCACCAATGATAAGCAAAGAAATGGCAAGAATAGACTGGAATAACGATGCAGAGTATATTAATAATAGAATAAGAGGCTTTAATCCTTGGCCTATAACTTTTACTAGCTATAAGAATTCAATTATGAAAGTTTATACTGCGGAGATACTAGGTATATGCAAGGAAGCACCTGGTACTATAGCCAAGGTTGACAAAGCAGGTATATTAGTAGCTGCAAAAGATAAATATCTTCTAATAAAAGAAATTCAATTTCCAGGAGGAAAAAGAATGAGAGTGGAAGATTACCTAAAAGGAAATACTATTGAAGAAGGTATTAAATTAGGTTAGTACATTTAAGAGGAGCATATTATGAACAGTAGAAAAACTGCAGTGGCTATATTGGAAGAGGTTTTTCAAAATAAAGCCTATTCCAATATAGCCCTTAAAACAACTTTAAACAAATATCAATTTGAGACAAATGACAGAGCACTTATAACAGAAATAGTGTATGGAACCATAAAGTATAAATATACTATAGATACTATATTAAGATATTTTATAAAAATTCCCTTCAAGAAAGTGGATAGTAATATATTGAATATATTAAGAATATCCATATATCAAATGAAATACTTAACAAAAATTCCTCAATATGCAGTGGTAAATGAAGCTGTAGATCTAGCCAAAAAGCATTCCCAAGGTTCTTCAAAATTTGTAAATGGAGTTCTAAGAAATTATCTAAGAAATACTGAAACTGATTTTTGTGCATCACAGGACGAAGTTGAAAGATTATGTTTTAAATATTCTTTTGAAAAGTGGATGGTGAAAAGCTTTATTAACCAATATGGCATAGAAAAAGCTGAGTATATATTGGCTGGACTTAATGAAACACCATATGTAAGCATAAGAATAAACACTTTAAAGACTAATTTAGAAGAAGTTACTTTAAAGCTAGAGAAGCTCGGATATAATTTAAAAGCAGGAAATTTATATAAGAACTCTTTAAATATAGTTAAAGGCAGCAGTATAGAAAATAATCCTCTTTTTAAGGAAGGGTTAATCACAGTACAGGACGAGAGCGCCATGCTGGCTGTGGACTGCATGGATATACAAAAAGGAATGAATCTTGGTGATTTATGTGCTGCTCCAGGAGGTAAAAGTACTCATATGAGCGAGATACTTAATAACACTGGTAACGTATCTTCTTTTGATATATACGAACACAAGGTAAAGCTTATAAAAAACAATGCTAAGAGGTTAGGGATAAGCAATCTAACAGCTGAAATAATGAATGCCGAAGAATTTTCTCCTCAATATGTAGACAGCTTTGATGCTCTTCTTGTGGATGTCCCTTGTTCTGGTCTTGGAATAATAAAAAAGAAACCTGAAATAAAATGGTTTAAGGACAAGAAAGATTTAGAAGATATATTAAAGGTACAAAAAAATATCTTAAATAATGCTTGTAAGTATGTTAAGGGAGGAGGTACACTGATATATTCTACTTGTACTTTAAATAAGAAAGAAAATGAAGAAACAATAATAAAATTTCTTAAAGATCATCCTAATTATGAATTGCAAAATATAGACTATGGATCAAGAGAGAATATACTCTATCCTTATAATGGCATGATAACAATTCTGCCTAACAAAGAAATGGATGGATTTTTTATATCAAAACTTAAAAGAAAAGCTTAGGAGATTGATATGATAAACATATTAGATTTAACTTTAGAAGAGCTTGAAACTTGGATTAAAGAAAGAAGACAAAGTACTTTTAGAGCAAAGCAGGTTTTTGATTGGCTTTATAAAGGTGTTTCAAGCTTTCAAGACATGAAAAATATTAATAATGAACTTAGGATGCTTTTGCAAAATAACTTCTACATAGGATTGCCTGATATAGTTGAAGCTCTTCACTCTGATTTGGATGATACTCGAAAACTTCTTCTAAAATATAAAGATGGAAATGTCATAGAAGCTGTTATTATGAAATATAAATATGGAAATACTATATGCATTTCTTCTCAGGTGGGATGTAGAATGGGGTGTAAATTTTGTGCTTCTACATTAAATGGAATGGTAAGAAACTTAACAGCAGGAGAAATGATTGGAGAAATAATAGCTGCATCTAAGTTAATAAATGAAAGAATATCTAATGTAGTCATAATGGGAAGTGGAGAACCCATGGATAACTATGATAACATAATTAAGTTTATTGAGCTTTCAAATTTTGAAAAGGGACTCAACATTGGTCAAAGGCATATAACAGTTTCAACTTGCGGATTGGTACCTAAAATATATGAGCTTGCAGATAATAAGTATCAGATAACTCTTGCTATATCTTTACATGCTCCTAATGATGATGTAAGAAAAATGACTATGCCGATAGCAAATAAGTATTCTATTGTTGACATTATGGATGCATGTAAATATTATATAAATATGACAGGACGAAGAATCACATTTGAATACGCGCTTATAAATGGTGTAAATGACAGTAAAAGTGATGCGCTGGAATTAAGCAGCCTAATTAAAGGAATGCTTTGTCATGTTAATTTAATACCAATGAATGAAGTTAAAGAAAGTAGTCTTAAAAAATCAAATGCAGAGAATATACAGTCATTTAAAAGCATACTGGAGAGAGAGGGGATACAAACAACTATACGAAGAGAATTAGGATCAGATATAAACGCTGCTTGTGGCCAGCTTAGGAAAAGTTATATTGAAAATCAATCTTCTAAATGAGTGGAGGTGAGTAGAATGATTGGTGCTTTATCTGATATAGGAAATAAACGTGAAACAAATGAGGATTATATATCGTATTATGAATGTGAAAATATAGGTATATATGTGGTAGCTGATGGTATGGGAGGTCACAATGCAGGAGAAATCGCTAGCAAGACCGCTGGTGATAAAATAATCGATTTTATAAAATCAAAACAAAAAATAGACGATATGGAAGTTGTCCTTATTGAGGCTATTAAAGAGGCTAATAAGGAAGTCTATGAAAGAGCCCAAGAAGATGAAGGACTAAACGGGATGGGGACAACTATTACAGCCTGCATAACGGATGGGAATGTATATATAATTGCTAATGTGGGTGACTCAAGTTGTTTTGTAATTAAAGACGGAATAATAAAAAAAGTTACGAAAGACCATTCTTTGGTTCAGCAATTAGTAGATGAGGGAAGCATAACAGAAGAAGAGGCTAAGACTCATCCTAATAAAAATATTATCACTAGAGCTCTGGGTACCTGTAAAGAAGTAGAGGTAGATACATTCAAAATAGATTGGGAAAACTTTGAGAGATTTGTTTTGTGTACAGATGGTCTAACCAACGAAGTTAACTATGAGGAAATTAATAAGATAGTTATAGAGAGTGATACTAGCTTACAAGCCTGCAGGTCTCTTGTGGAACTTGCTAAAGAAAGAGGCGGAACAGATAATATAACTGTTATGGTTATAGGAGGAGATAGATAATGATAGGAACCATATTGAATAACAGGTATGAGCTGTTAGAAAAAATAGGAGAAGGTGGCATGGCAGAGGTCTATAAAGCAAAATGCCATAAACTCAATAGATTTGATGCTGTTAAAATACTAAAAAAAGAATATGCCAATGACCCTTCTATTGTAGAAAAATTTAAAAGAGAAGCCACAGCTGTAGCTAATTTATCTGACAATAATATAGTAAATATATATGATGTAGGAACTCAGGGTGATATACATTACATTGTTATGGAGTATGTAAAAGGAAAAACTCTAAAGGATATAATAGTTGAAAATTTTCGATTAAGCCATGAGAGAGCTATAGATATATCTATTCAAATAGCAAGAGCTCTAGATTGTGCTCATAGGAATAATATAATACATAGAGATGTTAAGCCGCAGAATATATTGGTTACTGAAGAAGGCGTAGTAAAAGTAACTGATTTTGGTATAGCTAAAGCGTCCAGCAATGTAACAATAACTAATTCAAATAAAGTAATAGGTTCTGCGCACTATTTTTCTCCAGAACAGGCAAGAGGAAATTTTGTTGATGCCAGAACCGATATATATTCCTTAGGCATAGTTTTATATGAAATGCTTACTGGCAAGGTACCCTTTGATGGTGAGAGCCCAGTTAGTATAGCATTAAAACATATTCAAGATACACCTGCTTTGCCTAAAAGCATAAACCCATCAATACCAGATAGTTTAAATAATCTTGTAATGAAGGCTATAGATAAGGATGCTAACAATAGATACCAGTCTTCAAGAGATATGATTAATGATCTTTTAAGAATACAGAAGGATTTAAATTATGAGGTTATTCCTAAAAAAGTAGAAGAAGAATTTACTAGAGTCATGGATGCTGTAAATGTAACTCCAGAAAAAAATGATGAAAATCCTGAGGAAAATAAGAATAAAAATAAGGTTTCTGATGATTATAATTACGGTGAGGATAAAGTTAGTAAGAAAACAAAGAGAATAATCATAGGAGTTCTCGTATGTATTTTGGCATTAGCTCTTGGCGGTACTGCAGCATTTTTATTGAAGGGATCAAGCAGCAGCAATAATACAAGCAGCTCCAGCGGACAAATTTCAGTGCCTGACGTAGTAGGAAAAACTGAGGATGAAGCGAAAGATATAATAGATAAAGCACACCTTAAGTTTGTTGAGGCTGAAAAAGTTGCTAATGATAAACCTGCAGGCACTGTTATACAGACCTATCCTCCAGCAGGGACCAAAGTAGAAGCAAATCATGAAATAAGGGTAAGCATAAGTACCGGCCCTGGAAAAACTACTGTACCTAATGTAGAAAATGAAGATGAAGCTACAGCTACTCAACAGCTTAAGGACGCAGGTTTTAATCCAAAATCAGCTTATGATTATAGCGATACAGTAGATGCTGGAAATGTAATGAAGCAGAGCCCAGATGCTGATAGTGAGGCTAATCCTGGAGATACTGTTACTATAACTGTAAGTAAAGGAAAGAAAATTGAGTATGCAATAGTCCCTTATGTTAAAGGAATGAATGTGGCTAATGCTCAAAATGCATTATCGGCTCAGGGATTAAAGCTTGGAAATCAGACTACGGTGGCTACTACAGATCAAAGTCAGGATGGACTTATAGCAACTCAATCTGTGGATTCAGGTACAAAGCTTGAAAAGGGCAAGAGTGTGGATGTGACAGTTAATAAATTTACTCCAAGCTATGTGCCAGGAGTAGTTGGTCAGAATATTGACACTGCTAAAGCTACATTAACTAATGCAGGCTTTAAAGTAGGAAATGTATCTACAACTACCACAACGGATAATAGTCAGAATAATATAGTTGCAAAGCAAACTCCTACAGGTGGAAGTCAGGCTAATAGTGGAGCTACAGTAGATTTGGTATATTATACTTATCAAGCACCACAGCAGCAGACTCAAGAACTTACTTATGTAGAGGGTATGGATTTAGCATCTGCTGAGCAAACACTAAAGAATGATAATTTTCAAATTGGACTTGAAACTGAAATTGCTGTGATTCCAGGAAAACAACCTGGCACAGTAGCAAAAGCTATACAAAGAGCAGGAAGTAAGATTGTAGATATATTTTACTATAAGAAACAACAGTAAACAATTGCAAGGAGGAAACATGATAGGAACTATCATAAAGGGAATAGGCGGTTTCTACTATATAAAAACATCAACGGATGTAATAGAATGTAAGGCTAGGGGTAAGTTCAGACATAATGAACTTACTCCTTTAGTTGGCGATAAGGTAGAAATTGAGGTAAATAACAACAAGGGAGTAATAGAAAAGATATATGAAAGAAGCTCGGAGCTTATAAGGCCTAATGTAGCTAATGTAACTCAAGCTTATGTAGTCTTTTCCATTAAACATCCAGATCTTAATTTCGATTTGCTAAATAAATTTTTAGTAATGTGTGAAAGAAAAAATCTGAAAATAATGATAGGCATTAATAAATCTGATTTAGCCAATGAAGAGGAAATCAAAGAGGTAGAGGAGTTTTTTAGGCAAAGCGGATATAAGTATATATTTATACAAGCTAAGTCAGGAATTGGTTTAGAGGAGCTTATAGATAATTTAAAGGATAATGTTACAGTACTTTGCGGTCCATCCGGAGCAGGAAAATCTACTCTCATTAATAAATTTGTAGGTATGAATCATATGGAAACAGGTGAAGTAAGTGATAAGATTCGAAGAGGAAAACATACTACAAGACACAGTGAACTCATAGAGGTAGAGCATGGGTTTATTGTTGATACTCCAGGATTTTCTTCCTTGGATATTAAAGGTATACCAAAAGAAGAGCTTCAATACTGCTTCCCTGAGTTTAATAGAGTACAGGAAACTTGCAAATTTACTAGCTGTATCCACAATAAAGAACCACATTGTGCTATAAAAGCTGCTGTGGAAGAAGGTATAATCAGCAAGCAAAGATATGAAAGTTATATAGCTATGTTAAGCGAAATTATGAATGCAAGACAACAATATACGTAAAGAGGCAAAAAAATGAAAGTACTTATAGTATCAGCAGGAAATAGACCTTGTAAGAAATTAATTGAAGAAGAGGCTATGGATTCGGATTATATAATAGGCGTGGATAAAGGAAATGAGTATCTATACGAAAGCAATATGATCCCTAATCTAATGCTGGGAGATTTTGATTCCATAGATGAAGAAAAGCTAAATAATTATATTAAAAATAATAATGTATATATAAGATATCCAGCAGAAAAAGATTATACAGATACAGAATTAGCAGTCATAAAATCTATAGAACTAGGGGCAAAAGCTGTAACTATTTTAGGGTGCATAGGCACTAGAATGGATCATACTCTAGGAAACATAGGGCTCTTATATCGTTACTTAGAAAAAAATATAGAAGCCTGTATAATAGATGAAAATAATAAAATATTTATGATTAACAAGGGAATCACTCTTAAACCTTCAAACTTCAAGTATTTTTCTTTAGTGGCTTTTGGAGGAATGGTTAAAGGCTTGAGCATTAAAAATGCTAAATATGATTTGAATAATCATGATTTGTTTCCTTATAGTACAATAACTATTTCCAATGAATTTAAGGATAAAGATGTAAGAATAGATTTTGAGACTGGAACTATAATTGTAGCTTTTACCAAAGATTAAAAATGGCTTGTCCGTTTTTAATTTTTTTGTCACGAAATAGATTTTTCATAATATAATAATTATAGAACAATGATAGGATGTATGGCTCATGTGGAGATTAAATTGTAGATTAAGAAGAAAAGTAGGTCTCATTACCACATGTGTAGGAGTAGGTGTATTAATGGCAGTTATAATCCCCATATGGGGCTGGATAGCTGCAGGTGGAATTGCACTTATATACTGTGGGTGGCAATTGATGTCACGCCGTCATTAGTATTTTTTTAGGAGGTACTATGAAAATAGTAGCAGTAAAGCTTCCCAAATTTTTATCTTCAATATTAAAATTTTTTCTCAGAAAATGACCTATGACAATTAAGAAGTGACATAAGCTAACATATATGGATAAACCACTTCATACTTAATTTATGAAAAAGCAATAAGTTTTCTAGCTTTCTTTTATAAATCGGGTAAAAAAGTGGTTTATTCATACCAAATAAATATAAGTTAATTGAAAACTCAACACTAAAGTAGATCCAAAAATAAAAAAATGCAATCATTAAAATTGCATTTTTTTATTCTTATACTGCACGTTGAACCTTTCCGGAACGTAAGCATCTAGTACAAACATGAACAGTCTTTGGAGTTCCATCTACTACAGCTTTAACTTTTCTTATATTTGGAGTCCATGTTCTCTTTGATTGACGGTGTGAATGGCTATATTGTACTCCGAAAACAACACCTTTGTTGCAAATTTCACATTTTCTTGACATTGAAAACACCTCCTTATTAGCCTCAAGAAACATACTTCCATTTCAAACAAATATTATTTTAGCATACAATGTATAATTTATGCAAGTAAAATATAAAATTAATAGTGAAACAGTATTTTTTAACTGTATGGGTTTATATTCAATATATAATTGACTTGAATATATCTATCAATTAATATAAAATAGACTATATCATGTAATATAAATAACATAATTTATTATTACTGTTAAATCGTTGATAATAATGATATTTAACTTAGAATCGTTTATATAAGGAGGAAGTTTAATGATTAGTATTTCTAATGAAAATGGCTTACTTAGCTATTCAGAGGATGTAATTGGAAATATTGTAGGCTTATCAACTATGGAATGCTACGGAGTAGTTGGTATGGCTTCCAAGAGCGCAAAGGATGGAATTTGGGAAACAATAAAAGGAGAAAACCTTAGTAAGGGAGTTAAAATTGCTTATAAGGAAAACGAACTTGCTATTGAACTTTTTGTTATAGTTCAATATGGTACCAAGATATCTGTTATTGCAAATAATATAATACAAAAAATAAAATATAATGTTGAAAATCATACAGGAATAAAAGTATCATCTGTTACAGTAAATGTTCAAGGTGTAAGAGTCTAAGGGGGAGGACATAATGAGTTTAGTTAAAATTGATGGTGAAAATTTTTATAATATGATGATAAATGCAGGTAATAGCCTTGAGGATCAAATGGAGTATGTAAACTCCTTGAATGTTTTTCCTGTACCAGATGGTGATACCGGAACAAATATGTCTATGACTCTCAGAAGTGCTGTAGATGAAATAAAGGATATGAAAGATAAAAGCTTAAATGACATATCTAAAGCTTTAGCTAAAGGCGCACTGATGGGTGCAAGAGGCAACTCAGGAGTTATACTATCTCAGATATTAAGAGGAATTGCCAAAGGATTAGAAAATAAGACAGAAGTTAATGCTAAAGAATTTGCAGAGAGTCTTATGGAAGGCTCTATAAGCGCTTACAAGGCTGTAATGCGTCCTACAGAAGGAACTATTCTAACAATAGTAAGAGCTGCGGGAGAGAGTGCTGTAGGAAGTGAAGAAGAAGATATAATAAAACTTATGGGAGAGGTTTGTAATCATGCTAGAGTCATGCTTAACAAAACTCCAGATATGCTTCCTGTTCTAAAAAAGGCTAAGGTAGTTGATGCAGGTGGAATGGGACTTCTTGTTATATTAACTGGAATGCTTGAAGCTTTAAAAGGAAATATAAGTGCAGATGCAGGGAAAGGCACAAAGGCTTCTAATGTAAATAGTTCTGCTCAGCAATCTATAAATATTGAAGATATTAAGTTTGGATATTGTACAGAATTTATGGTGCTTTCAGCAAAAACTACTAGTGAAGAATTCAGAAGCAAGATAGAATCTTTTGGAGACTCTATAATTGTTGTAGGATATGAGGATGTAATTAAAGTTCATATACATACTAATGAGCCTGGAACTGTGCTGCAAAAAGCTTTATCTGCAGGAGAGCTTACAAAGATAAAAATTGAAAATATGAGAGAACAGCACAGACATCTTTTAGTGGAAGACGCTGAAGTTGAAGCTGCATCAGAAGAACATGAAGAAGTTCAGGAATTAAAGAAATATGGTTTTATTTCAGTTGCTATGGGAGATGGAATAAGCAGTATTTTTAAAGACTTGGGCGTGGATGTAGTTATTGAAGGTGGTCAAACTATGAACCCTAGCACTCAAGATATTTTGGCAGCAGTAAACAGCATAAATGCAGAAAACATTTTCGTTTTGCCGAATAATAAAAATATAATTATGGCAGCTAAACAGGCGGCTGAAATAAGTGAAAAAAATGTAATAGTAATAGAATCTAAATCTATACCTCAAGGAGTGACTGCTTTAACTGAATTTAATGCTGATGCTGAGTGCAGTGAAAATAGCGAAAAAATGGCAGAATCTATGACTAGAGTTACTACAGCATCTGTTACATATGCTGTGAGAGATACAGAAATGGATGGAGTAAACATAAAAGAAGGCGACATTTTAGGAATTGTAGAAGGCAAAATATCCGAAGTAGGCAATGATATATATGAAATGTGTAATAGGCTCATAGATAAATCTGTTAATGAAGATAGCGAGCTTATAACAATTTTTTATGGAAAAGATTGCGAAGAAGAAAAGGTAAATAAATTGCTTGAAAAATTAGAAGCGCAATATTCTGATATAGATGTACAAATGTATCAGGGCAACCAGCCTCTCTATTATTTCATTGCAGCTATAGAATAAATAAAAAAGCCTTCGGGCTTTTTTATTTATGACTAGTTTTATGATTAATTATTATTTTGGAGTTGATGATGGTAGTGGATTTAAATAGTGGTATAGAGAACCTTAAAGGTGTAGGTCCAAGGTTAAAAGAAGCCTTCAATAAATTAGATATCTATACCATTAAGGATTTAATGCTTTATTATCCTGAAAACTACGAATTTTCAGGTAACAATAAAGAAGAGATACAGCAAGGGATAACCATATTGGATTGCATATTTATAGGATTTGATTCTGATAAAATCACTAAAACTGGTAAGAAAATGACAACTTTAATCTTCAAACATGAAGATGTACTTATATATGCACAATGGTTCAATCAGCCTTATATGAAAAGTAAATTTAAAGAAGGTGAGAGCTATAGACTTTATGGCAAGCTTTCTTATTTTGGATCTAAAAAAATTATATCCAATCCCAAAACTATACATGAGAATAATTTTGTTCAAGATATTATGCCAAGGTATTCGGCCAACAAGAGCATATCATCTATAGTCATTTTAAAGTTTGTTAGACAAATACTATCACAAGTAAAAATTAATGAAAATCTTCCAGAAGAGTTAGTAAATAAATTTAGATTGCTTCCACTAGATGATGCAATTCATAATATACACATTCCTAAGGATGACTTTAGTCTTAAAGCTTCAATATATAGGTTAAAATTTCAAGAACTTTTTATATATTCTTTAAAGGTTCTTATGATTAAAAATTATAATAAGACAAAAGCTTTGGGAATACCTTTTAAAATATGTAAGGAACTTACCACATTTAGGGATAGTTTGCCTTTTCAGCTCACGAATGCTCAGAGAAGAGCTATTAGGGAAATATTATTAGATCAAAAAAGCATATATCCTATGAACAGATTACTACAAGGAGATGTAGGCAGTGGAAAAACTGTTATAGCATTAATAGCACTTTTAAATGTGCTGAAAAATGGATACCAAGGGGTAATGCTAGCGCCTACAGCGGTATTAGCTAAGCAGCATTATGAAGAAGCTTGCAAATATTTTGAAAACTATGGAGTTAAAATAGAATTATTAACAGGAAGCATAACAAATAAAAAAAAGGAAGATATAAAAAAGAAGCTGCAGGAAGGAACTTTAGATTTAATAATAGGAACTCATGCCTTATTGGAGGATAATGTAGAGTTTAAAAGGTTGGGTATGGTAGTTACAGATGAACAGCATAGGTTCGGAGTTCATCAGAGAGCTAAAATTATGAATAAAGGTGAGAATATAGATATGCTAGTTATGAGTGCTACACCTATCCCTAGGACATTATCTTTATTTCTATATGGAGATATGGATATATCAATAATAGATGAACTTCCAAAAGGAAGAAAGAGTATAAAAACAATTTTAATAAACGATAATAAGAGAGCTGAAGCTTATAAATTTATTAAAGAACAAATAGATGCAGGAAGACAGGCTTATGTAGTATGCCCATTAATAGAGGAAAATCAAGAATTACCTCTAAAGTCAGCGGAAATATTATACGAAGAACTAAAAAAAGAATATTTTATTAAGGATTCAATTTCAATTTTACACGGAAAAATGAAAAATGCCGACAAAGATAGCATAATGCAAGCTTTTAAGGCTGGTGAAATAAAAGTATTGATTTCTACAACTGTTATAGAAGTAGGAATAAATGTACCAAATGCTTCTGTTATGTTAATAGAGAATGCGGAAAGATTCGGGCTTGCTCAATTACACCAATTGAGAGGAAGAGTTGGAAGAGGAGAGTACGAATCTTATTGCATACTTATTTCTGAATCCAAAAACAATATTACTAAAAAAAGAATGAAGATAATGACAGAAAATACAGATGGGTTCAAAATAGCAGAGGAAGATATGAAAATTAGAGGGACTGGTGACATATTTGGAATAAAACAGAGCGGTGATATGACAGAACTCGCTATAGCTGATATATATGAAGATGCTGAAATACTTAAAGTAGCTAATCAGGAAGCAAGAAATATATTAGAGCATAGAGAGAAGCATATAAAGCTATTATCAGATGTTTATGATAGTATTGCAGAAGACACGAAATACATATGTCTTAATTAGGTTTTTTATCAAATGATATAAATAAAACAAAGATTAATTGTATATGTAAAAGCTATATGGTAAAATATCAAATATGGCATTGTTTGTTACCAATTTAAATATAGTGACATTAATAAATATTCAGGAGGAAAATAAATGAGAGTTATTGCTGGCATTGCAAAGGGTAGGAATTTATTACCCCCTGAAGGCATGCAGACCAGACCTACTCTAGATAGAGTAAAAGAAGCTATGTTTAATATAATTCAAAATAAGGTACCTTTTAGCAGAGCATTAGATGTTTTTGCGGGAACAGGAAGCCTAGGTCTAGAAGCTGTAAGCAGAGGGGCTAAAAGCTGTATACTCGTAGATAAGCATTCAGGAACCTTTAGCCTGCTTAAGAAAAATGTGACTAATTTGGGCTTTGAAGATAAATGCAGATGCCTTAATATGGATTCATATGATGTTCTAAATTTTTTAGGTAAAGAAGGAGAAAAATTAGATTTAATATTTATAGATCCTCCATATCTTAAAAATATGATTCCAAAGGCTATAGAATTAGTTTTTAACAATGGTTTATTAAATTATGATGGACTGATTGTTACTAAGATTGATTCTACAGAAGAAATTTATGAGGGGTATCTTAACCTTAAATTAATTAATTATAGAAAATATGGTCATACAATAGTTTGCTTTTATAAATATTTTATAGAAGAGTAACATTAGGAGGACAAAATGAAAGTTGCAGTTTATCCAGGAAGCTTTGACCCAGTAACCAATGGACACAAAGATATCATTAAGAGAGCTTCTAAGGTGTTTGATGAAGTAATAGTTGCCGTTCTTATAAATCCGGATAAAAAAGGATTATTTAGTATCGAGGAAAGGGTTGAACTTATTAAGAGAGTTGTACAGCCGTATTCCAATGTTAAAGTTGAAAGCTTTAGCGGATTACTTACTAGTTTTATGAGGAAAAAAGAGTGTAAAGTAATAATAAGAGGTCTTAGAGCTTTGTCTGACTTTGAGTATGAATTCCAAACTGCTCTTATGAACAATAAGCTTGATTCCAGCATTGAAACCATGTTTATGATGACTAATGCTAAATATTCCTATTTAAGCTCTTCTTCAGTTAAACAGGTAGCTATGTTCGGAGGGTGCATAAAAGGACTTGTTCCTGACGAAATAATAGATGATATCATAAAAAAAATTAATAGCAAGTAGGAGGGTTATAAATGGACGTTCTCCAGTTATTGGAATATCTTCAGGATATATTAGAAAATGCATCTAAGGTTCCTATGACAGGTAAAGTTCTAGTAGATAAAAATGAAGTGGTTGACATAATTGATCAAATAGTGAATTATCTTCCAGATGAATTCAAAAAAGCACAGTGGGTGATTTCTGAAAAAGAGAGAATATTATCAGAAGCAAATAAAGAGTACGAAGATGTTAAAAAGCAGACCATGGACATGCTTAGAAAACAAGTTGAAAATCATGATATTACCAAAGAGGCTACCATAAAATCTCAAGAAATAATATCTCAGGCACAGAGGGATGCAAAAGCTATTAGATTAGGAGCTAGAGATTATGCTGATGAAATATTGTGCCAATTAGATAATGAAATTCAAGAGAAGATAAAAACCATGATGGGAAGTATGAAAGAAAATATTGAAGGGTTTATGAAGAGCATAGCAGATAGTTCTGCCAGCACTTCTAACACCATAAGGGATAATGTAAAGGAATTAAGAAATATGAAATAACCTTTTCATCCTAAATAGCAGCATAGGTATAATCAGAATCAATAATGGCAGTATGTATAATGGAGAAATGCTATTAGTTTTTTCTGCATAAAATGTTGAGAGAGTACTGTAGCTTTCAAAGCTAAAGAATAGTATTGAAAAAACCATAGATGATATGCATCCCTGCAATAATTTTCTTCTTATATATTTTTTTATTGAAATATTTTGGTACTTACACAGAAAAGAATATACCTGTGATAAGATTGATAGTCCACCAAAGCTCATGAGAAAGCTAATAATAACTCCTTTAGTATATAGAGGAATGGATAGTTCAGAAAGCAATTTGCAGCCATTGGTTATTTCGATTAATCCTAAGCATAATGAATAAATTATATTGCTGAAAATACTATTGCCAAACACATGGTATAATAGATATCTTGATGCAAAACTGTTTTTTAGTGTGTCAATTATAACGGAAAAAAATATTATATATCCGCCTATAGAAAGAGAACTTTTAATAGAACCCTCTATGCTTTCTTTAAGCACTATACCTATATTTAACGAAGATTTATCTTCGTTATTATTTTTTTTAAAGGAGTTTTCTGATCTAAAATTATGATTTTTGTTGTTTATTGGTAATATTAAAGACATAATTATGCAAGTCATGTAACTTGTGGCTAGAAGTAAATAACCTATAATATTACTATTAAGCATGGATATACCTACCGTGCCAACTATAAATACTGGACTAGCATTGCTGGCGATATTTATTAATCTCTCAAAAGTATTAAAGTCTATAATTTTTTTATCATAAAGTTCAGAGCTGTATTTTGCTCCAAGAGGGTATCCGCATAATGCGCTTATAATAAGTACAAGGCTGCAAGATGCCGGCAACCTAAGTGGGGCACAAAGCGGTTTTCCTATAATTTTAGCATATATGTTAATTCCGTTATATTTTATTAATATATTGCAGATTATAAGAAATGCGAATAATGAAGGAAAAACAGATACAAAAAACATTTTAGTACCAGATATGGTGGAATTAATACAAGTTTTAGGAAGAGCTATAAAATATATTATAAAGAAAGTACATATAAAAATAATTATTCTATTGATGTTTAATGACTTTGATAAATACAAGACTAATATAATAATGGCGATAATTAAGCAAATTAGTATAGCTAACATAAATCCTCCTTAATTTTATTTATCTAGTTATATATAATTAAGGAGAAAATTATTTATTACAACTTTTAAGATTTATTATATCATTTAGTAAATTATTGGACTTTTTAAATAATCTTCATTATATTTTATTGAGTTATTTACTACGCTATAGGCCTTTGTACTAAGTATATCAAGGTTCAACATAGGAGATAATATATTTTTAGGAACTTTATTAATAATATTTATATTAGTATTTTGTTTTAATTTTTTTAATATTTCTGCACCCTTAGTGTTAAGTCCAAGCACTCTTATGTAATCAATATCTGAATTAATTATTTTTTGTATATCAAAGGTTTCAAAACCTATGAAATATTGATGAAGGAGCCTGCTTATCCTAGTATAAGTATATCTTTTGGTTTTTGTATTATTTATTAATTCTGCTAAAGATGCTGAATTAACTAGACTTGAATAAATTCTGTTATCTAAACCTTCGCTGCAATCGGGTAAATTTTTTATTGTAGGATACTTTTCTGTAAGCATCTTGTATTTAATAAAATCAAAGATTTTTTCTGAAAATGCAAAATCATAGTCTTTATTTATAAGTTCTCTAATCATATTCAAACTTACTTTTGTTAGGTATGGTTCTACTTCTTTCACATTCTTATTCTTTATATATTTTCTAATAGCTGTGGCACTTGAAAAGGTTTTTTGTATTTCTTCACTGTTGTAGTCACTGCCTATTCTCTCTATGGTATAAGGGGTTATATTTGATGAACTCCTTATAAGGCTCTTGCAATATTCTATACCTAATATGTTATTAGAAGATTTTAATACATTGGATAAGTCATCATCAATAAGGTTTTCATTATTTGATAAATAATGAAAAAGAGATTTTTCACGTGCTGAAGGAAAAGACATTCCATAAGATAAATTTTTTTTCAAGTTAACTTTAAATTCCTCTGGCTCACTATGCAGTATATAAGCAATTTTTTTTAGTTTATTTACATTTCCGGATTCGCTCCCAAAGCACAAATAATTTACTACAGATAGTTTATTTAATATTTTTATAGCGCCCATAGCAAACAGTTCTGCACTTGCTAAGGAGTATATGCATGGAAGTTCTATTACTAAATCTATACCTTCATTTAAAGACATTTCTGCTCTATGCCATTTGTCTATTATAGCAGGTTCGCCTCTTTGTACAAAATTACCGCTCATTATGCAGATAACAGCATCACATTGAGTAATTTCTTTTGTCTTTTCTATATGATATTTGTGACCTGCATGAAGAGGATTATATTCACTAACTATAGCGGATATTCGCATTAAAACATCTCCTATATACATATTAATTATTAAAATTACTGATATTATATAATATACATTTATAAATACAATATTGTAAAGCGTATTAAAAATAGATTTTTTAAAGTATTATTCAAATAAAAGAACATTAATAATTTTCTGAATTAAAAAACATTGTCTCTTTCAAAGTATTTTATTAATTTTTGTTGAAAAATATACGATATGAGGAGTATATTTATATATGTGCAGAAGTTTTGAAAGGAGATATGAACATGGAATTAATGAAAAAGATTTGGCAATTAGCACAACAAGATATAAAAAAGATAGTGCTGCCAGAGGGAGATGAAGAGAGGACTCTTCTTGCTTGTGAAAAAATAGTTAAAAATGGACTTGCAAAATTAACATTAGTAGGCAGCAGAGAAAGCATATTAAATAAATCAAAGGAAATAGGCGCTAATATCGAAGGCGTAGAAATTGTGGATCCTGCTGACAGTGAATACACTGAAATTTTTGCGAATGAATTTTATGAATTAAGAAAAAATAAAGGCATGACTATAGAGAAAGCTGATAAGATAGTTAGAGATCCTTTATACTTTGGTACTATGATGGCTAAGCTTGGATATGCAGACGGCATGGTTTCTGGAGCAGTTCATACTACTGGAGATCTTTTAAGACCAGGTCTTCAAATAATAAAAACAGCACCAGGAGTTTCTGTAGTATCCAGCTTTTTTATAATGATGGTTCCAGATTGTCAATTTGGTGAGGAAGGTTTATTAGTGTTTTCAGATTGTGCAGTTAATCCTTCTCCTAATGAAGATCAATTAGCTTCCATAGCTATTGCTACAGCTGAGACAGCTAGAAGTTTATGTGGAATTGAAGAACCAAAGGTAGCTATGCTTTCCTTCTCAACCATGGGAAGTGCAGATCACGAGGTGGTTACTAAAGTTAGAAATGCTACTGAAATAGCTAAACAAAAGAGACCCGATTTATTAATAGATGGTGAACTTCAGTTAGATGCTGCGATAGTAAGAAAGGTTGCTGATCAAAAGGCTCCTAACAGTAAGGTAGCTGGAGGCGCTAATGTACTTATATTCCCTGACTTACAGGCTGGAAACATAGGATATAAACTTGTTCAGCGTTTTGCTAAAGCTGAGGCTATTGGACCAATATGTCAAGGCTTTGCTAGACCTATCAACGATTTATCAAGAGGATGCAGCTCAGATGATATAGTTAATGTTGTTGCTGTTACTGCTGTTCAAGCTCAAAAAAATATTTAACATAATGAGGTGAAATTATGAAAGTATTAGTTGTAAACTGCGGAAGTTCTTCTTTGAAGTATCAACTTTTTAACATGGATAATGAAAGTGTTTTAGCTAAGGGCTTAGTTGAAAGAATAGGCATAGAGGGATCTATATTAACTCAAAAGGTTAGTGGAAGAGAAAATTTTGTAATTCAAAAACCTCTTAAAGACCATAAGGAGGCTATAGAAACAGTTATACAAGCTCTTGTAGATGTTGAGCATGGAGTGATAAAGGACACTAATGAGATTGGGGCAGTTGGACACAGAGTGGTTCATGGAGGAGAAAAATATGCTAAGTCCGTTCTTATAGATGAGGCTGTAATGAAAGCTCTTGAGGAATGCATCAAAATAGCACCTCTTCATAACCCACCGAATTTAATTGGAATAGAGGCTTGTAAAGCTATTATGCCAGGAGTTCCTATGGTAGCTGTTTTCGATACAGCTTTTCATGCAAATATGCCTGAAGAAGCTTATCTTTATGCTTTGCCATATGAATTATATGAACAAAAGAAAATAAGAAGATATGGCTTCCATGGGACATCTCATAAATATGTTTCAAAATTAGCAGCAGATCTTCTTAAAAAAGATGTAAAAGATACAAAAATAATTACTTGCCATTTAGGAAATGGTGCTAGTGTAGCTGCTGTAAAAGGCGGTATATCTGTAGATACAAGTATGGGATTTACTCCTCTTGAAGGGCTTGCTATGGGAACAAGAAGCGGAGATTTAGATCCAGCTATAATAAAATACTTATTGGATGATGGATATAGCATAAAAGAAGTAGATGAAATACTTAATAAAAAATCAGGAATATTTGGAATTTCAGGTGTCAGCAGTGATTTTAGAGATGTTAGATCTGCTGCAGAACAGGGAAATCCAAGAGCACAGCTTGCTATAAAGATTTTTACTTATAGAGTAAAAAAATATATAGGTGCTTATGCAGCTGCTATGGGTGGAGTTGATGCTGTGGTATTTACAGCAGGTCTTGGTGAAAATGCATCAATAATAAGAAAATATTCTTGTGAAGGACTTGAATTCTTAGGAATTTCAATTGATGAAGTTAAGAACGAAGCACCAGGAGAAGATTGTGATATCAGCGTTAAGGATGCTAAAGTCAAAGTATTTGTTATTCCTACTGATGAGGAATTAATGATTGCAAGAGACACTTTAAATTTATCAAAGTAATTTAGATTTAATAGTTGTGCAAAGTAAATATTTTTACAAGCACAACTATTTTTTATAAATAAAAACTTTTAATCATCGATTTTCCTTAAATAAAATTATATAACTTGACTTTTACCAATCTCCTTTATATAATAAATTGTGGCTACTGAAAAAATAATTATATAAGGGGTGAAATTCAAGCTTTACTCGAGCTATGTAGATTACTACATAAACGCTTATGCGTAAGGAGAGAATTCTTCAGAGTTTTAACATATGTTTATTTACGTTGACGATATAGTAAAAAATAAGAAAGTAAAGAAGGATTTAGCTTTTGTTATTGAACCCAATGACATATTTATTGAGAACCCAGAAGTTAGTACACTATTACCTATAAACTTCGTCGGAAGTTTAAACTTATTAAGTGATATTATATATCTGGATGGAAATGTAACAGGTAGCTTAAAATTGGTGTGTTCGAGATGTTTGGAAATATTTGAGTCTCCATTGAATCTTGAAATACACGAAAAAATTTCATTAGTTCCTAACAACGATGATGATACTTTAGTCATTGTTGATAGTGATAAATTAAATATAACTGAGATAATAGAGAATGATATTTTAATATCATTACCCATTAAGAAGTTGTGTAGCGAAGATTGTAAGGGCTTATGTCCAGTATGTGGTGGTAATAAAAATCATGCTGATTGTAGATGCGAATCCGCAGAAATTGATCCTAGATTGGCTAAGCTTAAAGATCTTTTTTTTAGTGAATAAGGAGGTGTAACAATGGGAAATCCAGCTAGAAGATTCTCTAAAGCGAGAAGAGATTCAAGAAGAGCACAGACTTTTAAATTAAGTGCACCTGGTATTGTTGAATGCCCACAATGCCACGAAATGAAACTTGCACACAGAGTATGTAAGAATTGTGGTTTTTATAAGGGAAAAGAAATAGTTAGTACTGAAAAATAAAGAAAGTCATTGACTTTCTTTTATTTTAGAAAAAATAGGGAAGAGGGATGATTTTATGAGAATAGCAGTTGATGCTATGGGAGGAGATAATTCACCATCAGCGGTAGTAGATGGTTGTATTCAAGCATTAAATGAATTGGATGTAACTATAGTAATGGTGGGCCCTAAGGATAGATTGCAGCAGGAGATATCTAAATATCAATTTGATCAATCTAAAATAGAAATTTTAGAGTCTGCTGAAGTTATAGATCCTAATGAGCATCCTGCCATGGCTATAAGAAAAAAGAAAAATTCTAGTATGGCTATAGCCTTAAGATTAGTTAAAGAAAAAGATTGTGATGCTGTAATATCTGCAGGAAGTACAGGAGCGTTCTTAGCTGGGGCACTGTTTACAGTGGGCAGAATAAAAGGGATACAAAGGCCTGCATTAGCGCCTATTATGCCTGGAAAAAACAAATCCTTCATGGTTATTGACAGCGGAGCTAATGTAGATATGAATCCTGAAAATCTTGTACAATTTGGGATTATGGGTCAAATTTACATGGAAAATGTAATGATGATAAATAATCCTAAAGTTGGACTGGTGAATATTGGTACTGAAGAAGAAAAAGGAAATGAACTTACTAAAGCTAGCTATAAGCTTTTAAAAGATTCAAATCTAAATTTTGTGGGTAATGTAGAACCAAGAGATATTCCTACTGGAGATGTGGATGTTTTAGTTTGCGATGGCTTTGTAGGAAACACCATATTAAAAACCTATGAGGGTGTAGCTGCTAATATTTTTGACATGCTGAAACAGGAGATAATGTCCAGTACAAGAACAAAATTAGGCGGATTAATGCTAAAACCCGTATTTAGCAAGTTTAAGAAAAAATTTGACTACAAAGAAGTTGGTGGAGCTCCATTTTTAGGTGTGGAAGGAATATGCATAAAAGCCCATGGAAGCTCTGATGCCAGAGCATTTAAAAATGCAGTAAAACAAGCAGAATTATTACATAGAAATGGAATTATACTTAAAATAAAGCAAAAAATATTAGAAAATAATTTGAAAGATGCGCAATAATTTTAATGAATAATTAATTATTATATTGACGTACAGGGGCTTATATACTATTATCTAATTGTAGATTTCTTTAGGAGGTGATATCATGGTGTTTGAAAAAGTAAAAGAAATAATAGCTGATAAGTTAAGTCTAGAAAAAGATGAGATAACACTGGAAGCAGCTTTCATAGATGATTTAGGTGCAGATTCTCTTGATTTGGTTGAACTTATTATGGCACTTGAAGATGAGTTTGATTTAGAAATTCCTGATGAGGAAGTTGAAAAAATCACCACTGTATCTGATGTAGTGGAATACATAAAGTCTCATACAGAGGAATAGTATTAAGTCCCGTGAAGTACGGGGCTTTAATTATATAAATTATTCCGTAAAGAAAGAGGATTTCATATGAAATATGATGTTAGAAATGTTAGTGAACTTGAGAATAAGTTAAATATAGTGTTTTCGGATAAAACACTTTTAGTAGCTGCTATCACTCATAGTTCCTATGCTAATCAAAAAAAAGATGTTGTGTATAATGAAAGATTAGAATTTCTAGGAGATTCGGTTCTTCAATTAGTTATAACAGAATACTTATATAGAAATTATAAAGATAAAAGTGAGGGTGAGCTTACAAAAGTCAGATCACTTATAGTATGCGAAAATTCTCTTTATGAGATTGCGCTAACATGGAATCTAGGAAAATATATATTTATGAGTAAAGGTGAAGAGCTTACCGGTGGGAGGCAAAGAATTTCTATCCAAGCAGATTGCGTAGAAGCCATTATTGCAGCAATATATTTGGATAAAGGTTTTGAGACCGTAAAAGAATTTATTATAAATGTATTTTCGCTAATAATTGAAAAAGCTAATAAAAATCAAATAATTTTAGATTATAAAACTAAGCTTCAAGAATTATTACAGAAAAATGGAGAAGTATCTATAAACTATAGTCTTGACAAATATGAAGGGCCTCCTCATAGAAGAAAATTTTTTGTTAGTGTTTTTGTAAACGAGGAAGTTATAGGAAAAGGAGAGGGCTTTAGTAAGAAAGAGGCAGAACAAATGGCCGCTAAGTATGCTCTTATGAGAATGGAGTGAAATCATGGGTAAGTCACATTACATTATTCCGATATTTGTTCCGCATGAAGGATGTCCTCATAATTGTGTGTTTTGCAATCAAAATTCCATAACAGGTATGGATAGCAGTGTGACAGCTGAACATGTAGATAGCATAGTGAAGGAATATTTAAGTACTATAGTTAGAGACAATTCCACTGTAGAGGTTTCATTTTTTGGAGGTACCTTTACAGCTATAAACTATAAAAAGCAAGAGGAACTTTTGGCTGTAGCTTATCAATATAAAAAGTTAGGCTTTGTTGATTATATTAGATTATCTACTAGACCTGACTGTATAGATGAAGCAACACTAGACAGACTAAAGAAGTATTCAGTAGATATAATCGAACTAGGAGTTCAATCCATGGATGATGAGGTACTTAAGCTTTCTGGAAGGGGACATGTTAAAGAGGATACTATTAAGGCTTCCAGATTAATTAAAGAATATGGATTTACTCTTGGTCATCAACTTATGATAGGTCTTCCTGGTGACAATCATACGAAAGATATTAAAAGTGCACTTGAGTGTATAGAGCTTCAGCCTGATATGTTCAGAATATATCCAGCTCTAGTTTTAAAGGATACACCTATGGAACGAATGTATGAACAAGGCATCTATAAACCCTATTCATTAAAACAAGCGGTTGAGATATCAAAAGATATCTATTCTCTTCTTATTTTTAATAATATTAAGATACTTAGAGTTGGACTCCAAGCTACTGAAAATATTGCTGAGGGAAGAGACATAGTAACAGGTCCTTATCATCCTGCTTTCAGAGAATTAGTTGAAGGAACTATTTACTCTGAAACCATTAAAGAAGAACTTGACAATATAAGTTCTGAAGTAAAAGTATTGATTAATTGGAAAGATATATCAAAACTTTATACTAATAAAAAAGAAATTTTTAACGACATGAAAAAGCAACTTACAACACAAAAGCTTACGATTGAAGCTGCACATGAAACTATGCAAGGCAGTCTTGTATTTCATACAAATGATAGATGCTGGAATGTGTCGATTGAAGAGCACATAGCGAGAAAAGTTAAAGAAGGAATTATTCCCAATTTATAGAATTAATCTATAACATTATCTATTTATATATTTAGGGAGGGTTCTTTTTATGGAAGTATTAAAAGTGTCAGCTCAATCTCAACCAAAATCCGTAGCAGGTGCTTTGGCAGCAGTGCTTAGAGAAAATACCGCAGCAGAGGTTCAGGCTGTGGGTGCTGGAGCAGTTAATCAAGCTGTTAAAGCTATAGCAATCACTAGAGGTTTTGTAGCACCTAATGGAATTGATCTTGTTGTAGTTCCTGCATTTTCTGAAATAACTATTGAAGGAGAAGAAAGGACAGCAATAAAATTTATCGTAGAACCAAGATAATGGTAAAAATAAGGCCTCATGCTTTATGCATGAGGCTATTTTTATCGTGAGACTTAGTAAGAATAAATATTTAAAAACCTATTAAAATACTAGCATCAATTTATTCAAGTAATTGATATTTTATTATGTATACTATAAACTATATAATGTGGAAATATTCTTCTAGTATCATAGGAGGTTAATGAAATATGAAAGTGAAAACTAGAAAAAATATAACTTTTGCAATAATCATTTTGGTTGTTATATCATTGTTACTATCAATTATAGCCAGCATATTCTAGAATAGGAGTGAACTTATGTTTCTTAAAACACTTGAGATTAGAGGATTTAAGTCCTTTGCTGATAAGATAGAATTAAAATTTAAAAATGGAGTTACCGCAGTAGTTGGACCAAATGGCAGTGGAAAAAGCAATATTTCTGATGCTGTAAGATGGGTTTTAGGAGAGCAAAGTATTAAGAGTTTGCGTGGTGGCAAAATGGAGGATGTAATATTTGCCGGCACACAATATAGAAAGCCACTAGGGCTTGCACAGGTATCAATAACACTTGATAATAGTGATTATGAATTGCCGCTAGAATATTCAGATGTCACTGTCTCAAGGCGTCTATATAGATCTGGGGAAAGTGAATATTATATAAATAATACTCAGTGCAGGCTGAAAGACATACAAGAATTATTTATGGATACTGGAATAGGAAAAGAAGGATATTCTATAATAGGACAAGGCAAAATTGAAGCAATACTAGGCGGAAGACCTGAAGAGAGAAGAACACTGTTTGAAGAAGCAGCTGGTATAGTAAAGTTTAAGACAAGAAAAGAAGAAGCAGAAAAAAAATTGGATAATACTGAACAAAATCTTGTTAGAATAAACGATATATTATCTACTTATGAGGAAAGATTGGAACCTCTAAGGATAGAAAATGAAAAAGCCGAGAGATTTTTGGAAATATCAAATCATTTAAAGGAAAAAGAAGTAGCAGTAATAATACATTTGCATAGCAAAAATGAAAAAGAAATAAAAGAGCTGGAAAGTAGAAAAGAAAATTTCGATAAGGAAATTTATGATATAGATATAAAGAAAGACGATATTAAAGATAATATAAGTGAACTTAATGTGGAACTAGAAAAGCTTGATAATCAAAATGCACAGGAAAAACAAGAATATTACTCTTCTATTGATTTGAAACAAAAAATAACAGCTAATAATAATGTAATGGAGGAAAGAATAAACAATTTAAAGGAATACATAAGTAAATATGAAGCTGATATACGAGAGCTAAAATCAAGTCTGCAGGAACAGATGCTTCGCAAGGACTCTTCTGAAAAAGAACTTGAAATAAACAAGCAAAAGCAGATCTATTTGAATGAGCAAATAAAAAGTTTGGAAAACAGTATAGTATCTGTCACGGGAGAATCTGAGAATTATGAGAAAGAAATAGAAAATCGTAAAAATGATCAAGTGGAAATAGTTAGAGGAATAACAGATTTAAAAAATGCAGTAAATGCCTCTGAAATAAATTATGATAACATTATTAAAAGACAAGAACAAATAAAATCAGTTAAAGAAGATTATTTTAATTCTCTAAAGATAAATACCTTAACTTTGGAAGGACTAAGAACTGAAGAAAGCAATCTTCATCAGAAAATTAATGATGCTGAAATTAATATACAAAGTAAGCGAAAGGAATTGCAAAAGCTTACAAAGCTACTAGCTGAAAAAGAATCAATCTATAAAAAAATAATAACAGATTCTCATGTGATAGAAGCTAATAGAAATGCTCTAATAAATTTAGAAAAAAACTTTGAGGGATATAACAGGGCAGTTAAAATACTTATGGGGGATATTGAAAATAGTAAAATACCTCAAGCAAAAAATAATACTTTCTTATTAGGAGAAGTAATACGAGTAGAAAGTAAATTTGAAACCGCTATGGAAACTGCTATTGGTGGTGCTATTTCTAATATAATAACTTCAGAGGACAGTATTGCCAAAGTTCTTATTAATTATCTTAAAGCAAATAGGCTAGGCAGAGCAACTTTTCTTCCTTTGAACATAATACAAGCAAAAAAGCTGCAATTAGATAAAAACATAACTAGTATGTCAGGATACATTGGAGTAGCAAGTGACTTAGTAAAATACGAAAATTTATTTAGAGCTGCTATAGAATATGTATTGGGAAGGACTATTATATGCGATACACTAGATAATGCCTTAAATATAGCTAAAAAGACTTCCTATAGTTATAGAATTGTAACCTTGACGGGTGAAGTGGTAAACTCTGGAGGTTCATTAACAGGTGGTAGTGCTCAATATAAAGGAAATAATATAATAGGAAGAAAAAGAGAAATTGAAGAATTAGGTGAAAAGCTTACTAAGGTAAAAGAGGAAATCAAAATACTAAATGATGATAATAATAAACTTAAGAATGATATATCAAAACTAGATAATGAAATATTAAATTTTAAGGATGAAATTCATTCTAATGAAATAGAAATAACAAAGCTCCATGGTAAAATAAGCAGTATAGTAAAAGAAACTGACAGGTTGGCAAGCAGTATAAAGTCCTCGGATACTGAAATGGCATCCTTAGACGAAAGACTTAAAAAATATACTGGTGATATGGAAGAGCTAAAAATAAAGATTGAAAAGTTCGAAATAGCTGAAAAGAATAATAAAGACAGTCTTTTGTCAATTCAAAATAAGCTGGAAGAAAAACGAATTGAATTAAATAAAATAAGAGAGCAGCATACAGAATTTAAAATAAATAAGGCTCAAATAGATGAAATTGTTAGTAACAATATAAGAGAGCTGGAGAGAATGTCTAGAGAGCTAGAAGAATCTGAAATTAAAATAAAGAATATGGGAAAAGATATTTCTAATTCTGAAGAAAACATAAATATAAGTAAAGATAATATAGAATTGAATAATTCTAAACTTAAGGAGTTATCTCAAATTATAGAGGTTTTTGAAGATAAATTTAAGGAACATGAAGTCCAAAGAATAAATTTAAAGGGAAATATAAAAAATAATGAAGTAGAATTGGAAGATTTAGAAAAAGCTTTAAGTGTTAAAGAAAATGAAAAGCATAAGTTAGAAATAACTTTAACTAAAATAAGTATTGAGATGGACGCACTATTAACCCGATTAAATGAAGATTACAAAATGACCATTGCGGAAGCTCAAAAATATAAGAAAGATATCCTAGAAGAAGAAAGTATTAAAAAAGAAATTGACTCGTTAAAGTTTGCGATATCAAAATTAGGAGTAGTGAATCTAGGTGCTATTGAAGAATATAAAGATATATCAGAAAAGTATAGTTTTATGAATTCACAAAAAAATGATTTAATGGACGCAAAGCAAGAACTTATTGATGTTATAGGCGAAATGACATCTAAGATGAAAGAAGTATTTAATGAAAATTTCAATAAGCTTAAGCTTTATTTTAATGAAACTTTTAGAGAATTATTTAAAGGTGGAAGTGCAGATTTGATATTAGGTGATGGAGATGAGCTTACTGCAGCAATAGATATAAATGTTCAACCTCCAGGTAAGAAACTTCAGAATATAAACCTTATGTCTGGAGGAGAGAAGGGGCTCTCTGCAATTGCTCTCTTATTCGCAATACTAAAAATGAAACCTACTCCTTTTTGTATCTTGGATGAAATAGAAGCAGCTTTGGATGATGCTAATGTATCGAGATATGCAGAATTTCTTAAAAGCTTTTCTGGAAATACGCAATTTATAGTTATAACGCATAGAAAAGGTACCATGGAAGCAAGTGATATCTTATATGGTGTCACCATGGAAGAAAAAGGAGTTTCTAAAATAGTATCTGTAGATTTGAATAGATAATAAATTTATATTAATAACTTACAACACATTTACTAGTAAAAATAAATCATGGAAGGTGATAAGTATGTTTGGTGGTATATTTGATAAATTAAAAAGCGGACTTTCTAAAACTAAAAACTCTCTAACGGATAAAGTGAATGAAGTGTTAAAATTATCTGTTGTAATCGATGATGATATGTATGATGAGCTAGAAGAAATCCTTATAACTGCAGATATAGGTATGGACACTTCTATGGAAATTATTGATAGATTAAAAGCTAAGATAAAAGAAAAAAAGATAAAAGAAGTTTCATTAGTAAATGACTGTCTTAAAGAAGTTTTAGTAGAAATGCTTACACCAGAGAAAAATGAAGAAGAGGAGCTAATAAAAGAAGGAAAAAATGTATTCTTAATAATAGGTGTAAATGGAGTTGGAAAAACTACATCTATAGGTAAGCTCTCAAGCAAATATAAAGGTGAGGGAAAAAAAGTATTACTTGCTGCTGCGGATACTTTTAGAGCTGGTGCTATCGAACAACTTGATATATGGAGCAAAAGATCAGGAGTAGATATAATAAAGCAGCAGGAGGGAGCAGACCCTGCAGCAGTGGTTTATGATGCTATACAGGCAGCAAAGGCTAGAAATGCAGATATACTTTTATGTGACACTGCAGGAAGGCTTCATAATAAAAAGAATCTTATGGATGAATTATCTAAAATTAATAGAATTATTGATAGAGAATATTTAGAAGCAAATAAGAAGACATTTTTAGTATTAGATGCTACAACAGGACAAAATGCAGTAATACAAGCTAAGCAATTTAAGGAAATATGTAATATTGATGGAATAATTCTTACTAAACTGGATGGCACAGCTAAGGGTGGAGTTGTGATTTCTATCTTTAAGGAATTAAATATACCTGTTCAATTTATAGGCGTTGGAGAAGGAATAGAAGATTTACAAAAGTTTGACGCTAAAATGTTTGTGGATGCCCTATTTTAATTATTTTATAGCTGTTAAGTAAAAATACTTGACAGCTATAAAATACTCTGATATTATATTTTATGTTGTGGTGATA
Source organism: Clostridium sp. 19966 (assembly GCF_032335695.1). Classification (NCBI taxonomy): domain Bacteria; kingdom Bacillati; phylum Bacillota; class Clostridia; order Eubacteriales; family Clostridiaceae; genus Clostridium; species Clostridium sp. 19966. The sequence continues at coordinate 203,577 of NZ_JACTOJ010000005.1, read as the reverse complement.
ATATGTTAGATATTGTAGAAGGATCTTTGTTATTAGATTTTTACGGTTCGTTACTTACAGATAAACAATTTAATATTCTTGACATGTATTATAACGAAAACTTGTCCTTAGCAGAGATAAGTGAAATAACAAGTACCAGTAGGCAGGCAATACATGATATTATCAAGAGATGTAATAAGCAGCTCACTGCATACGAAGAAAAGCTAAAGCTTATAAAAAATTCTAAAGAAATTAAAAAATTAAAAAAAAGTTCTTTTGAATTACTGGATAAGCTAGAGCAGATTGAAGATAGACTTGAAAAAAAGAATATTATTAATGAAATAAAAGAAAAAATTAATATGGTATTATAGGGAGGTTAGACATGGCTTTTGAAGGTTTAGCATCCAGATTGCAAGACACAATTAAGAAGTTAAAGGGTAAAGGAAAGCTTACAGAAAGCGATATAAAAGAAGCCATGAGAGAAGTAAAGCTAGCTTTACTTGAGGCTGATGTAAACTTTAAAGTTGTTAAAAAATTTATAAGCACTGTTAGCGAAAAGTGTCTAGGTAATGAAGTGCTAGGAAGCTTAACTCCGGGACAGCAGGTTATAAAAATAGTTAATGAAGAACTTACTAATCTTATGGGAGTTAGTGAAAGTAAATTAAATTACAAAAATAATGGAATTACAGTAATAATGATGGTAGGGCTTCAAGGTGCTGGTAAGACTACTATGACAGGAAAGCTTGCACTCCTATCCAGAAAAAGCAATAAGCGTCCTTTGCTTGTTGCAGCGGATATATATAGGCCCGCTGCTATAAAACAATTACAGGTTATAGGAAAGCAGATTGATATTCCTGTGTTTTCCATGGGAGATAAGGTAAATCCTGTAGATATAGCAAAAGCTGCTCTAGAGCATGCTGCAAAAAATGATAATAACTTAGTTATAATAGATACTGCAGGAAGACTTCATATAGATGAAGAGCTTATGGAAGAACTTCAGAATGTTAAATCCGTGGCTAACCCTGATGAAATACTATTAGTGGTAGACTCCATGGCTGGTCAGGATGCTGTTAATGTTGCTGAAACCTTTAATGATAAATTAGACGTAAGCGGTGTAATACTAACAAAGCTGGACGGTGACACTAGAGGCGGTGCTGCTCTATCCATAAGAGAAGTGACACAGAAACCTATAAAGTTTGTAGGTATGGGTGAGAAAATGAATGATATAGAAGTTTTCCATCCAGATAGAATGGCTCAAAGAATATTAGGTATGGGCGATGTGCTTTCTTTAATTGAAAAAGTTCAAGCTGATATTGATGAAAAAGAGGCTAAAGAACTTGGAGAAAGAATGCTTAGTCAAGAATTTAACTTTGAAGATTATCTAAGTGCCATGAAGCAAATGAAAAAGCTTGGTCCATTAAATAAACTTATTGAAATGGTACCGGGAATGAATTCTAAGGAATTAAAAGGTGCTGATTTTAGCCAAGGAGAAAAGGAACTTAAAAAGACAGAAGCAATAATCCACTCAATGACTAAAAAAGAAAGACTGAGCCCTAGCATCATAAGCTCTTCTCCTTCAAGAAAAAAGAGGATAGCAGCTGGATCAGGCTATACTGTACAAGATGTAAATAAGTTATTGAAATTATATGATAATATGAAAAAAATGATGAAGCAAATGAAGGGGTTTCAAAAATCAGCTAAAAAAGGCTTGTTTGGAAAACTACCTTTCATGTAATATTAATTGTACACTTTGAAGGAGGTGAATTTATAATGGCTGTTAAAATAAGATTAAAGAGAATGGGTGCTAAGAAAGCTCCATTTTATAGAATAGTAGTAGCAGATTCAAGATCTCCAAGAGATGGAAGATTTATAGAAGAAATAGGTTACTATAATCCAATAGTTGAGCCAGTTCTAGTTAAAATTGATGAAGAAAAGGCTGCTAAATGGATAAAGAATGGTGCTCAACCATCCGACGTTGTTAAGAGACTATTTGATAAGAGCGGAATCAATGAAAAGCTTGCAAAATAGTTATTAGGAGGTGAATTCTGCATAAGGTTATTTTTATGCAGAAATATTTATGAAAGAACTAGTTGAGATTTTAGCTAAAGCTATTGTTGATAATCCTGATGAAGTGATTGTTAATGAAATAGTTGGAGAGCAGTCAATTATTCTTGAACTAAAAGTTGCACCTGATGATATGGGAAAAGTTATTGGCAAACAGGGAAGAATAGCAAAAGCTATACGAACTGTGGTCAAGGCAGCTGCTATTAAAGAAAATAAGCGAGTAGTGGTTGAAATAATATAGAATTAGAGTTAGGAGATTCCTAGCTCTTTTTCTTACCTAAATATATATAACAATGAGGTGTATTATGAAAGATATACTGACTATTGGTCAAATAATAAATACTCATGGAGTTAAAGGTGAATTAAAAATATATCCACTTACAGATGATATAAAAAGATTCAAGAAATTAAAGAGAGTTTTTGTAAATGATATAGAGAGAAAGGTTGTATGGGTTAAGCTTCAAAGTGATAAGGTAATATTAAAACTTGAGGGCATAGACACTATGGAACAGGCCAATGAATTGAAGTCAAGTTATCTTACAGTTAATAGAGAAGATGCCACTAAACTTCCAGAAGGAAGGTATTATGTAGTGGATATAGTTGGCTGTAAGGTTATAGATACCAATGGAAAATTAATTGGTAAGGTGGACGAAGTTGTATTCACTGGCAGCAACGATGTGTATTGGATAAAAGGTGAAAAAGATATTTTAATTCCAGCTATAGCGGATGTGGTATTGAATATAGACATTGAAAAGGAAGAAATTCTTATAAAGCCTGTTGAGGTATGGAATTATGAAGATTAGTATACTTACATTGTTTCCGGAAATGTTTGAAATATTTAATCACAGTATAATGGGAAAGGCTATAGAAAAAGGGATAATTAATATAGAAGCTGTAAATATTAGAGATTTTACATTAGATAAGCACAGAAAGGTTGATGATTACCCTTATGGAGGGGGAGCAGGAATGGTAATGGCTGTTCAACCAGTGGTAGATACCATAAAACACGTAAAAGAAAATAATAAGGGAAAAGTTATCTTTTTAGGGCCAAGAGGGAAAACCTTTAATCAAGAGATAGCTAAAGATCTGTGTCTAGAAAGTGAATTGATATTTCTTTGCGGCCATTATGAAGGAATTGACGAAAGAGCTTATGAGTATATTGATATGGAAATATCTCTTGGAGATTTTGTTCTTACAGGAGGAGAAAATGCCTGTATTCCTATTGTTGATAGCATTTGCAGACTTATTCCCGGCGTATTATCTAATGATGAAAGTTTTAAGGATGAATCTTTTTATGAGGGGCTTTTAGAATATCCTCAATATACAAGACCACCAATTTTTGAAGGACATAAGGTACCAGAGGTTTTGCTTTCAGGTCACCATGAAAATATAAGAAAATGGCGCAGAAAAAAATCTCTTATAATAACTAGGGATAGGAGGGTGGATTTGTTTAAACAAATTCATCTTACTTCTGAGGACAAGAAACTTATTAAAAACCTTGAGGACTAATAAAAGGTGGTTTTAAATCAGTGAAAAATCAACACTGATTTAAAACATAGTTAAAAGTTTAAAAATAATATAATATTATGTTGATAATAATAAAATAATATGTTAAAATCTAGTTTGTGCTAGTACGAACGTTCCTCTATCGTATTTCATGGTATGAACGTTAAATTGATTAAGGAGGGAATGCACAATGAATGAATTAATAAGAGCTATAGAAGCTGAACAGATTCGTAACGATCTTCCTAGCTTTAATGTAGGAGATGTTATCAAAGTACACGTAAGAATAAAAGAAGGCCAGAGAGAAAGAGTTCAGGTTTTCGAAGGAACAGTACTTAAGAAACAAAACGGCGGAATAAGAGAAAACTTCACTGTAAGAAGAGTTGCTTATGGTGTAGGAACTGAAAAGACTTTTCCAATCAATTCTCCAAGCATAGAAAAGATTGAAGTTGTAAGAAGAGGAAAAGTTAGAAGAGCTAAGTTATACTACTTAAGAAATAGAGTAGGTAAGGCTGCTAAGGTTAAGGAATTAATCTAATAAGGTAATATGAAATGGGACTGTTTCCAGTCCCATTTTTTTGTTATAGTTAATAAGTATGAAATTATTATATCTTGATATAATAATGATATTTGATTATAAATGGAGTGATATTTAATGAAGATAAATTGGTTTCCAGGTCATATGCTGAAAACTAAAAAAGAAATTATAGCTAATCTTAAATTAGTGGACATTGTTATTGAAATAAGAGACTCTAGAATAATAAGGTCTAGTGCTAATCCAGAAATAGATAAAATATGTGCTGGAAAACCTAGAATTATATTGCTAAACAAAAGTGATTTGTGTGAAGATAGGGTTGTAAAGGATTGGTGCAAAAGCTTAACATCCCAGGACGTTAGAGCAATACCAGTAAATTGTATCAGTGGCAAAGGTTTGAATGATATTAAACCTGTAATAAACGAGATACTAAAGGAAAAGCATGAAAGACTTAAAAATAAGGGAATCATGAATATAGTTACAAGAGCTATGGTAGTTGGCATACCCAATGTGGGGAAATCTTCTTTTATAAATAAAATGGCTAAAAATAATATAGCTAAAACAGGTGATAGACCAGGTGTGACAAAGAATAAGCAGTGGATTAAAACTCAGTTAGGACTGGAGCTTTTGGATACTCCTGGGATACTATGGCCTAAATTTGAGGATGATGAAGTAGCTTTAAACTTAGCTTTTACAGGTGCTATAAAGGATGAGATTATGGATGTAGAAGAATTAGCTTTAGAGCTTATTAAACGCCTTGAAAAAAATTATCCCAAAAATCTTATGGAGAGATATAAACTTAATGAATTAAGCGAAGATGCTTTAGAGAATCTGGATAAAATTGCTTTTAAAAGAGGTGCTGTTATATCAGGAGGAAAAATAGATTATAACAGAATATCTAATATTATATTAGATGAATTTAGAGGAGGGAAGATAGGTAGAATATGCCTTGAGCTTCCTTAAATAGGGGGATTATTTTCTATGATAGAGGATTTAAAATTCAAAAGCTATAATGAAATAAAGGAGTTTGTTGATGGAATTAAAGAAAAGCAGTTCCATGATGATATATTTGTAGAAGAAATTAGTAACTTTCTAAAAGAAGACAAAAGAAAAAATGTGAATAAGCTAGGAGAAAGACTTAATAATAGTATAAATAAATATAATAAAGAAGTTGAAAGAGTTAAAAAAATGTATTCTTTTGATTTGAGTTTCGGAAAATTTGATGTAATAGCAGGAATAGATGAAGTTGGAAGAGGACCATTGGCAGGTCCTATTGTTGCTGCAGCAGTGGTTTTAAAAAATGATATTTCTGATTTAGATGAAGTAATTCTTGGCTTGAATGATTCTAAAAAGATTCAGGCAGATAAGCGAGAATATCTTAGTGATATTATAATTGAAAGTGCAGAAAGTTATAATATAGCACTTTGGGACAATATAGGTATTGATGAAAAAGGTATAGCATTTTGTAATAATGATATATTTATACAAGCTTTTAAGGGGTTAAGTGTTTCACCTAAGCTTGTACTTACTGACGGTTATCCTATAAGAGGGTACACTGTTAATAATGTGGCTGTAATAAAGGGAGATACCAAGAGTGCAAGCATAGCTGCAGCCAGCATAATAGCAAAAGTATATAGGGATAAACTTATGAAAGAATATAGTAAATTGTATCCTGAATATGGATTTGATAAAAATGTTGGATATGGAACTAAAGAACATATAGAAGCAATAAAAAAATATGGAATAACACCAATTCATAGAAAATCTTTTTTAAAAAGTATATTAGGGGAAGAGTAATAAACAAAAGGAATGATTTATTTGAAGGAAGATAATATTAAAGCAAGTGTAGATGAGAATGAAAATGCCTGGAATCAAGAAAATTATGAGGCTTGGGTGAGAAGATTCGGGACTCCTAAGGAAGCTGTTGAAAAAATAAAAAAAGATCCCATTAAGCATTTATCAGTATTATATAGCAAATTTGGAGATGTGAGAGGTAAAAAGATAATTAATCTCATGGGATCTAACGGTAATAAAGCTGTTGCATTGGCACTTCTAGGGGCAGAAGTTACTGTAGTAGATTTTTCTCATGGAAACAGGCAATATGCCATGGAACTAGCCAAGGAAGCAGGAGTAAAAATTGAATATATCTTGGAAGATGTTCTTAAGTTAAACGATGATGTGCTTAAAGGGCAATATGATATAGTATTTGCAGAGATGGGGATATTACATTATTTTTTAGATTTAGAGCCGTTTTTTAATATTGCAAAATTGGCTTTAAAGCATGATGGAATCTTTATATTAAGAGATTTTCACCCAGTTTCTACAAAATTAATTTCCTCTAAAGGATCTACTGCGAAGACAAGAAAACATAAAGTAACAGGTGATTATTTCGATACTACTTTACAGGAACTCAATGTAGCTTTTTCAAAGTATCTAGATGACAAGCAGGAAAAGCAGAGGGTATTGATCCGAAGGTGGAATCTTGGAGAAATAATAACAGCAGCTGCTGGTGCTGGATTTGTGATAAAGTCTTTAGAGGAAGAACCAAATTTATCTTCTGAAGTTTTTGATAGAGGAATACCTAAGACTTTTACTCTATCTGCAAAAAATAGCTATTAGTGCAATACCAATAAAGCCATGCAAAATAGATGGGTTATATCCCTATTTATTATGCATGGTTTTCGTATTATTTATGACTTTTATGAATTATGCAACAGACTATTTGTTATATTAAATTACTTCGTTATTAATAAATTGCCTATATTTTATAGCCTCAGTTATATGCTTGGAATGAATTAAATTGCTTTCCTCCATATCGGAAATAGTTCTTGATAGTTTCAAAATTTTTATATAAGCTCGAGTACTCGATGGATATTTATTGAAGAACTTTTCCAGTATATTTTCAGCTGAGCTAGTTAGTTTACAATACTTTTTTATACTTTTCTCATTCATATCATTATTGCATAAAAAAATATCATCTTTAAATCTTTTTTGCTGTATTTCTCTAGCATATTCAACTCGTGACCTAATTAAAGAAGATGTTTCTTCTGGATTTGTACATATAATATCTTTATATTTTTGATATTGAGCAAAAGAAAATATATCAATTCTATCCAAAAAAGGTCCTGAAAGTTTTGAGAGATACTTCCTTTTTTCAGAGTCACTGCAATTACACTCTTTGATTCCGCTGCCATAAAAGCCGCACGGGCATGGGTTTAAAGCACATATGAGCATAAAATTTGCAGGGTAGCATACTGTTCCTACTGATCTTGTAATAGTAATTTTTTTCTCTTCCAAGGGTTCTCGTAGAGCTTCTATAACTCTTCTTTCGTATTCGGGGAATTCATCTAAAAATAATATTCCATTATGAGATAAGGTTATTTCCCCAGGAAGTAATTTTGAGCTTCCGCCTATTATTGACACCGTAGAAGAAGTGTGATGTGGAGAACGAAATGGTCGTTTATTAACAAGTCCTTCATTTTCTTTTAGTAATCCAGCTATACTATAAATTTTAGTTATTTCTAATGCTTCTTCTCTGGTGAGCTTTGGCAATATGGATGGTAATCTCTTAGAAAGCATGGATTTTCCGCATCCTGGAGGACCAAAAATAATCATGTTATGGTGACCCGCTGCGGCTACTTCAAAGGCCCTTTTGCAGGAATTTTGTCCTTTCACATCTGCAAAATCACCGATATATGTTTCTTCATAATTTTTATATGAATTATGCTTTTTTAGGCTATGAATGCAGCCGTGATTAAAGAAATTAATCACATCAGTAAGGGTGGAAAAGACAAAAATATTATCATTTTCTACTGCGGCACATTCACATTCGTTAGATTCAGGGATAATAAAATTATAGGAATCTTTTTCTAAAGCTGAGATTACAATGGGCAAAGCCCCATTTATTTTGTTTATATCTCCGCTTAGCGATAGTTCACCTATGATCATATATTTTTCTTTATACCGAACTTGGTTAGTTGCACTCAATATTCCTAAGGCTATGGGAAGATCAAAAAGTGATCCCTCTTTTCTAATATCAGCAGGAGAAAGATTTACCGTAATTCTCCCCAAAGGAAATTCATATCCAGAATTGATTATAGCTGATCTTACCCTTTCTTTTGCTTCTTTGACAGAAGTATCAGCTAGCCCAACAATATTAAAACAAGGTAACCCTCTGTTCACATCAACCTCTACAAATACAGGAATTCCATTAATACCATTAAAAGTTGAACTTAAAATTCTTACAGACATTTTTACACCTCATTATCGTCTTTAAATATTATAATAATTGACTATTTTTTTAAAATTAATCAATAATATTATAAATTCTTAACATAATTATTTTTATGAAGTGATTCGAATAAAATAATTTTAGATTTTAAAATTAAATTATTATTATGATTATTTTTAAAGTCTAATGGCTATAATTCAATATAAAATATTTCTTACTAAGGTGAAATATTAAAATAAATTTTGAGGTGAAACATGGGCAATAATAAAATTATAGGTGATTACGGAGAAGGATTAGCCTGTAATTATTTAATCCAGAATGAATATAAGATATTATGTAGAAATTATAGAACTAGGTTTGGAGAAATAGACATAATAGCTTTAAAGGATAAGGTGCTACATATATTTGAAGTAAAAAGCAGGTATTCATTAAAATTTGGATTTCCAAGCGAATGTATTAATAAAATAAAAATGCAAAATATAATTACCACTACTCAGCAATATATTTATGAATATAAATTTTTTAAAACTAATGTAGAGTTTGATTTAATAGAAATAGTATTAAATTATGATAACGACAATTTTATTATTAATCATATTAAAAACATTTTTTAATATAAAATAGGAATGTTTTGATTTAAAGGAGTGGTGATAAATTGAATTTATATGATTTATGGTTTGGTAATATATCTATATCTAATAGTATAAAGAAAAAACTTATTGAAAATTACATAAATGCACAAAATATTTATGAATTTTTACTGAAAAATGATGCTATGTATGAAGATAAAGTATTTAAAATTATGAGACAACATACAAATATGATTGAAATTGAAAAATTGTATGATAAAATACAAGAAAAAGGAATTAAATTATTATGCTACACGGATGAAGAATATCCAATGACGTTAAAGCAGCTAATGGATCCTCCATATATAATATATTATTATGGAAATTTAGATAAGCTTAGTACTAATAAAAATGTAGCGATTGTTGGATCAAGAAAATGCACAAATTATGGAATAGATGCCACAAGATATATATCTAGAGAGTTAGCTCAGCTTGGTGTGAATATAATAAGCGGTATGGCTAAGGGAATAGATGGTATTGCACATAAAACATGCTTAGAAAATGGAGGAAATACTGTAGCCGTTTTGGGAAGTGGAATCGATGTTATTTACCCATATCAAAATAGAGGTTTATATGAAAGCATTAAAGAAAAAGGTTGCATAATAAGTGAGTTTACTTTAAAAACTCCACCTTATGCAGGTAATTTTCCAGCAAGGAATAGGATAATAAGCGCTCTCAGTGACGCAGTAGTCGTAGTTGAAGCATCTGAAAAAAGCGGATCTTTGATAACTGCTTCTATTGCCTTAGATATGGGAAAAGATGTTTTAGCTGTACCTGGTTCCATTTTTTCTACACAAAGTATAGGGTGCAATAAAATTTTGAAAGATGGAGGAGCTCCGTTTTGCAGCATTGATGACTTATTAGAACTTTTGAATTTAAATAAAACTGGCAATAATAATTTTAAAAATAATATAATCAAAGGAGATGTGAAGAAAATATACAGCGTATTAACTGATACGCCAATGCATATAGATGATATAATAAGAATAACCAATATTGACATTAAGCTATTATATGCGTTATTATTGGAAATGCAACTTGGAAATGTTATTAGATGCATTTCAGGATGCTATTATGTTAGAATTAATGATTTGTAGAATATAAATATTAACATAAGGGGGTGTAACTTCAGTAAACATTTTGCTGAAGATAATTATGGGAAATAAACTAGTTATTGTGGAGTCACCTGCAAAGGCAAAAACTATAAAAAAATATTTAGGAAGTACATTTACGGTAGAGGCGTCTATGGGACATATAAGAGATTTACCTAGAAGCCAGCTTGGAGTAGATATAGAAAATGAATATGCACCAAAGTATATAACTATAAGAGGAAAAGGTGAGCTTTTAGATAAATTAAAGAGAGCTGCTAAAAAAAGTGAAAAAATTTATCTCGCTACCGACCCTGATAGAGAAGGTGAGGCTATATCTTGGCATTTAGCAAAAGCACTAAACATAGATCAAAAAGAATTGTGTAGAATAGAATTTAATGAAATAACTAAAAATGCCGTAAAAAATGCTATTAAAAAGCCAAGACAAATTAATGAAAGTCTTGTTGACGCACAGCAAGCTAGAAGAATACTTGATAGACTTGTAGGATATGAAATAAGCCCTATACTTTGGAGAAAGGTTAAGTGGGGATTAAGTGCAGGAAGAGTTCAGTCAGTAGCATTAAAGATGATTTGTGACCGTGAGAATGAAATAAATAAATTTATACCTAAGGAATATTGGACAATTGAATGTACATTAAAAAAGATTAATAATAATGATAAAATTAATGTAAAAATGACTACTTATAAAGGAAAGAAAATAGAAGTTTTAAATGAGGAGCAAAATAATAATATAATAAAAGAGTTAGAACTTGGTGAATTCGCAGTTAAGAGTATAAAAAGCAGCGAAAAAAATAAGAATCCTTTACCGCCCTTTACTACTAGTACACTCCAGCAAGATGCTAACAGAAAACTTAATTTTGCTACCAAGAAGACTATGTCTGTAGCTCAGCAATTGTATGAAGGAATAGAAATAAAAGGGAAAGGTATGCTGGGACTTATTACATATATGAGAACAGATTCAGTACGTATATCGGATGAAGCACAAAAAACTACAGCCGAATATGTAAACGGAAAATTTGGAGAAGCATATGTTCCTAAATCCCCCAGAACATACAAAAGTAAGAAAAATATTCAAGATGCTCATGAGGGTATTAGACCAACATACGTAGAGTTAGCTCCAGAAGACATAAAAGAAAGTTTAAATTCGGATCAGTATAAGTTATATAACCTTATATGGAATAGATTTATTGCTAGTCAGATGTCATCCTGCGTAATAGATATGAAATCAGTAGAAGTAGTGAATGGAGATTATGGATTTAGAGCAACAGGTTCAAAAATTAAATTTGATGGATTTATGAAAGTTTATGAATATTTAATGGAAGAAGAAGAAGAAAGCACTAAAATACCTGATTTGGAGCAAGAGGAAAGGTTAGATAAAGTTAAATTAGATGGTGCACAGCATTTTACTCAACCTCCAGCTAGATTTACAGAAGCTTCCTTAGTTAAAACTTTAGAAGAAAACGGTATAGGAAGGCCAAGTACTTATGCTCCTATTATAACTACATTACTTGAAAGAAAATATGTAGAACGCAATAAAAAAACTATATCTCCAACAGAACTTGGAAATATAGTTAATAGTATAATGTGTGAACATTTTAAAAAAATAGTTGATGTAGAATTTACAGCTGAATTGGAGAACAAGTTAGATAATGTTGAAGAAGGCAGAGAGAAGTGGCAAAAAATAGTTTCGGATTTTTTTGAACCACTAAAGATTAGTATAGATAACGCAGAAAAAGAAATAAATAAAATAACCATAGAAGATAGAGTAAGTGACGTAAAATGTGATAAGTGTGGCCGAATGATGGTTATAAAGCAGGGAAGATTCGGAGAATTTTTGGCTTGCCCTGGATATCCAGAGTGTAAAAATACAAAACCAATTGTAGAGGAAATAGATGCAAAGTGTCCAAAATGCGGAGGAAAAATACTGGGCAAAAGAAGCAAGAAGGGCAAAAAATTCTATGGATGTGCTAATTATCCAAATTGTGATTTTGTAAGTTGGTTTGAGCCTACCAATGAAAAATGTCCTAAATGTGGCAATATTATGGTTAAAAAGTATAGTAAGACTAAAGGAGATTATTTAGTTTGCTCTAATAATGAATGCAAATATACAAATAAAGAATAGCAATGTCAATAAAGAAAAAATAATGTTGAAAAATAAAAAGGCGTATGTTATTATATTTTAGGTGATACGGAACAATTCTGAAATTTTATAATTTTTCAACAATTCGAAATTGATTTGCGGGAACATATAAGTAATTAGGAGGTATTAAGCATGTCATTATTAGAAAAGACTAGAAAACTAAATAAGATATTGCAAAAATCAGGCACTGAGCCCGTGGTATTTAACGATATATGCAAGCTTTTAAGCGAAGTATTGTCATGTAATGTATATGTAGTTAGCAGAAAGGGAAAAGTGTTGGGATATAACTTTTCAGGCGGATTTGAATGTGAAACTGTAAAAAATAAAATTATTAGCGATATGAGATTTCCAGATTCATATAATAATGAATTATTGTCAGTTAATGAATCAATAGCTAATCAATTAAATAAGCAAAACTGCGTATTCCTAGATAGTGAAGCATGTGATGTGGATAATAAGCTTTCAACTATAGTGCCTATAATTGGTAACAGAGAAAGATTAGGAACTTTAGTTTTGGCTAGATTTGGGGAACCTTTTACTGATGATGATTTAGTACTTGCAGAGTACAGTGCAACTATAGTCGGTCTTGAAATATTAAGAGCTAAAAATGATGAGATTGAAGAAGAAGCAAGAAAAAAGGCTATTGTGCAGTTAGCAATAGGAACATTATCTTATTCGGAATTAGAAGCAGTAGAGCACATATTTAATGAATTAGATGGAGATGAGGGATTACTTGTTGCTTCCAAAATTGCGGACAAGGTAGGAATAACAAGATCTGTAATTGTAAATGCTTTAAGAAAATTTGAAAGTGCTGGAGTAATAGAATCTAGATCATTAGGAATGAAGGGAACTCACATTAAAATATTAAATGATAAATTAATGGACGAGCTAGAAAAAATTAATTAAAAATCGATATATTTTATAAAAAATTATTGAATGAAAATAATACTTATGTTATACTACGAAAGTAAGAAAAATACACACATTATCTAATTTATACTGAGGTGCCGTATGGTGCAGTGTAAGCATGAAGATAATGGAGGTAAAACCTAGGAGGTAAAAAATGTCAGTTATATCAATGAAACAGTTATTAGAAGCTGGTGTTCACTTTGGACATCAAACAAGAAGATGGAACCCTAAGATGGCTCCTTATATCTTTACAGAAAGAAACGGTATATATATTATCGATTTACAGAAAACTGTAAAGAAGATTGAAAACGCTTATGATTTTGTTAAATCAGTTTCTGCTGAGGGAAAGGATGTGCTTTTCGTAGGTACAAAGAAACAAGCGCAAGAAGCTATAGAGGAAGAAGCTATAAGATCTGGAATGCATTATGTTAAAAACAGATGGTTAGGCGGAATGCTTACAAACTTTAAAACTATCAAGACAAGAATCAATAAGCTAGAGGATCTTAAGAAAATGGAAGAGGATGGTACATTCCAAGTACTACCTAAGAAAGAAGTTATAAAGCTTAAAAAAGAACAAGAAGATCTTGAAAAGAACCTTGGTGGAATTAAAAATATGGCAGATAATAATATAGGAGCTTTATTTGTAGTTGATCCAAGAAAAGAAAGAAATGCTATATCAGAAGCAAAGATTTTAGGTATACCAGTTGTAGCGATTGTAGATACTAACTGTGATCCTGATGAAATAGATTATGTAATTCCTGGTAATGATGATGCTATAAGAGCTGTTAAACTTATAACTGCTAAAATTGCTGATGCTATCATTGAGGGAAGACAGGGCGAACAATTAGCTGAGTAATTCTTAATTAAGGTAGGTGGATTAAAATCCATTTACCTTTTAAATTAACTTATTATTTAGGAGGAGTATTAATGATTACTGCACAAGCTGTTAAAGAACTAAGAGAAAGAACTGGAGCAGGTATGATGGACTGCAAGAAGGCTCTAACTGCTGCTGATGGAGATATGGATAAGGCAGTTGAAGTACTAAGAGAAAAGGGCCTTGCTGCTGCAGCTAAAAAAGCTGGAAGAGTAGCTGCTGAAGGTATTGTTGATACATATGTGGCAGAGGATGGAAAAAGTGCTGGTATAGTTGAATTTAACTGTGAAACAGACTTCGTTGCAGCAAATGAGGATTTTGTTGCATTTGCTAAGAATCTTTCAAATCAGGCTGCAATCACATCTTCAAAATCTGTTGAGGAATTTGTAGAAGAAAAATATATAGCAGATAACAGTGTAACTATTAAAGATGCCGTTACAGCTATGATTGCAAAATTAGGCGAAAACATGAATGTTAGAAGATTTGAAAGATTATCTATTGATAGAGGAATAATTCAAAGCTACGTTCATGGCGGTGGAAGAATTGGAGTTCTTGTTGAACTTGCATGCGAAGCTGAAAGTAATGTATTAAGGGAAGTAGCTAAGGATATTGCTATGCACGTAGCAGCTGCGAATCCTCTTTTCTTAGACAGAAGTTCAGTTAATGCAGAAACTCTTGAGAAGGAAAAAGAAATCTATAGAGTGCAAGCCTTAAATGAAGGAAAACCAGAAAAAATTGTTGAAAAAATGGTTGAAGGAAGAGTACAGAAATACTACAAAGAAGTTTGTTTAGTTGACCAAGTATGGGTAAAGAACCCTGATTACACAATTACGAAATATCTTCAAGAAAAATCAAAAGAAGTAGGATCTTCAATAACTATAAATAAATTTGTAAGATTCGAAAGAGGCGAAGGTATAGAAAAGGTTGAGGAAGACTTTGCTGAAGAAGTTAAAAAACAAATGCAGCAGGTTAAATAGAAAAAGAGAACACTGCGTGTTCTCTTTTTTAAGGTAAAAAATCCTTTTTCTATAAAAAGTAAATGGAGGTATTATAAATGAATCCAAAGTATAAGAGAATAATGCTTAAATTATCCGGTGAATCATTATGTGGCGAACAGGGATTTGGAATAGATTTTGATGTTACTAATAGAATAGCTCAGGAAATTAAAGAATTGGTTGACATGGGCATAGAAGTTGGAGCTGTAGTTGGTGGCGGCAATATATGGAGAGGTAGAAGCGGCGAAGGAATGGATAGAACTACTGCAGATTATATGGGAATGCTTGCCACATGTATAAATGCTTTGGCTCTACAGGATTCTTTAGAATCATTAGGTGTTATGACAAGAGTACAAACTGCTATAGAAATGAAAGAAGTTGCAGAACCTTACATAAGAAGAAGAGCTATGAGACATTTGGAAAAGGGAAGAGTAGTAATATTTGCAGCTGGAACTGGAAATCCTTATTTTTCTACGGATACTACAGCGGCTTTGAGAGCGGCAGAAATAGAAGCGGAAGTAATTCTTTTGGCTAAAAAGGTAGACGGAGTTTATACTAAGGATCCTCATAAATATGCTGATGCAGTTAAATATGATAAACTATCATATATAGAAGTTTTAGAAAAAGGACTTCAAGTTATGGATTCTACTGCTACTTCCTTATGTATGGATAATAATATACCAATATTAGTATTTGGATTAGATGAACCAGGTAACATAAGAAGGGCTGCTATAGGAGATAAAATAGGCACATTAGTGTGCGGTGAATAAGGAGGAAAATCATGGTAAAGGATATAATTGCTAAGTCTGAAGAAAAAATGAAAAAGTCTATTGCTGTTCTTAAATCAGATCTTTCAACTATGAAAGCTGGAAGAGCAAACCCTACTATATTAGATAGAGTGGAAGTCGAATATTATGGTAGTATGATGCCAATAAATCAAGTAGCAAATGTTTCAGCACCAGAACCAAGAATAATATTAATTCAGCCTTGGGAAAAGAATTCGCTTAAGGACATTGAAAAAGCTATTTTAAAGTCAGATTTAGGCTTAAATCCTACAAATGATGGTACTGTTATTAGACTTGTGATACCAGAATTGACAGAAGAAACTAGAAAAAATTTAGTAAAACAAGTGAAAAAGACAGGTGAAGAAACAAAAGTAGCTGTGAGATCTATAAGAAGAGACGCTAATGATAAATTAAAAGCTTTGAAGAAAGATTCAATCATATCTGAAGACGAGTTAAAAAAATCAGAAGATGACATTCAAAAGAAAACAGATTCCTATATAAAAGAAATTGATAAATCTATAGATGCCAAAGAAAAAGAAATAATGTCAGTATAATAAGAACCTGCAAAAGCAGGTTTTATATCTATATTAGCCTGCCATAAGGATGTGAAGAGTATGTGGAAATTATTTAGGAAAAAGAGTAATAATGAAAGTAATATAGAAATTAAGGGTAAATTGCCAAAACATATAGCTATTATTATGGATGGTAATGGAAGATGGGCTAAGGCTAGAAATTTGCCAAGGAGTTTTGGACATAAAGCTGGAGTTGAAGCTATAAGAGATATAGTTAAAGAATGTAATAATATTGGTATAAAGTATCTTACTTTATATGCCTTTTCAACTGAAAATTGGGTCAGACCTGCCGATGAAGTTAATACATTAATGAAGCTTTTGGTGGAATATCTAAAAAATGAAGTAAAAGAACTTCACCAAAATAATGTAGTTGTGAATTTTATAGGCGATATATCTAGGCTTCCAATGGAATGTCAAGCTGAACTTATAAAAGCTCACGAAAGGACCAAGAATAATACTGGAGTGATTATGAATTTGGCTCTAAATTATGGTGGCAGAGATGAACTAATTCATGTTGTGAAAAGTATTGTTAAAGAGGCTAGACTTAATAAAATTACGGAAAATGATATAGATGAAAAAATCATAGGAAAATACCTTTATACAGCTAATATGCCTGATCCGGATATCATAGTAAGATCTAGCGGAGAGATGAGACTTAGCAATTTTCTGCTGTGGCAATCTGCATATTCTGAATTATGGTTTTCGGACATATATTGGCCTGATTTCAAAAAAGAAGATTTACATAAGGTTATATATGATTATCAAAACAGGGATAGGCGTTTTGGTGGCGTAAAAAAGTAGGAAATGAGGATTTTTTATGAATAGTAGATATTTAGGTGCTGCTATTATAGCACCATTTTTCATTTTTGTGCTTCTTGGTGGGTATTTTCTTCAGATTTTTATTGCTGCTTTGTCAATGATAGGTATTTATGAATTTTATAAGGTTACCAAAAGTAAAGGTTATAAACCATTAGAATATTGTGGATACTTAGTTACTGCTCTATATTATATTCTTCTTATTATAAATGGAAATGTAGCTCATTTAAGCTCTATATTAGTACTGTTTACTTTTTTAATGCTATGTATACCGATAATTAATATAAAATACAATATTACTGATGTGAGTTTAACAGTTTTAGGTTTTATATATGTATCCATATTTTTTAGTTTTATACCTCTAATAAATATGAAATTACATGGAAATTTACTGGTATGGTTAGTATTTGTAACAGCATGGTCCTGCGATACAGCAGCATATTATTCAGGCAGACATTTGAAGAAGATTTTAAATGGTAAAAAACTATGTCCGAAGGTAAGCCCTAATAAGACAGTCGTAGGATCCTTAGGCGGAGTTCTCGGAAGTGCTATTATAACATATATTTTCGGAAATATAGTAAATACATACATATATACAATTCCTGCCCTGCATTATTTGATAATGGGCTTATTGTGTGGAATATTGGGACAATTTGGAGACTTGGTGGCATCTTCTATAAAACGTTATGCTGGAGTTAAGGACTACAGTAATCTAATACCAGGCCACGGAGGAATATTAGATAGATTTGACAGCATATTGTTTACTTCTGTAGTAATTTATTATTATCTAACTTACATAGTTCATTTATAAAATATTTTAAGAGTATTATGTCATACATCTATTTTTAAATTTGACATATACTCTTTTTTGTTGCCTAAATTTTGATATAAGGATATTATAAATATATAATATGTTTAGTTTACATACAAGAGGTGGAAAAATGAAGAAAATAATTTTACTTGGAGCTACAGGTTCCATTGGTACACAGACATTGGATATAATAAGAAAGAATAGAGATATATATGAATTAGTTGCAGTGAGTGCGAATAAAAGCTGGGATAAGATAATATCTATAATTGATGAATTCAACCCAAGATTTGCGGTTTTAACAGACGAAGCAGCTTATAATAAAGTGAAAAGTTATTGTACATTATACGATAAAAAAACTGCAATTTTGTATGGAATGGAGGGAATGATAAAAATAACTGCTCTTATCGAGGCAGACATAGTTGTTACTGCAGTAATGGGGATGATAGGTATAATTCCTACTTTAGAAGCCATAAAAAGCGGTAAAAATATAGCGCTAGCTAATAAGGAAACATTAGTAACCGCTGGAGAAATAGTAACAAGAGAGGCTGCGGAGCATAATGTTAAAATTATTCCTGTAGATTCAGAACATGGGGCTATATTTCAGAGCCTTTTAGGAAATGATATTAAGTCAGTAAATAAAATAATATTAACGGCATCTGGTGGACCCTTTAGGGGAAGAAAGTTTCAAGATGTATGTAAGATTCCTAAGGAAGAGGCTTTAAAGCATCCTAAATGGAATATGGGAGAAAAAATAAGTATAGATTCCGCAACCTTAATGAATAAGGGACTTGAAGTAATAGAAGCACATTGGCTTTTTAATCAAGACTATGATAATATAGAAGTTATAATTCATCCGCAAAGCATAATTCATTCAATGGTAGAGTATATAGATGGCAGTGTCATTGCTCAATTGGGAGTAACTGATATGAGACTGCCAATACAATATGCATTAAATTATCCTGAAAGATTGCCTAGAGTAGTTGATAGACTTAATCTAGCGGAGGTAGGAAATTTAACCTTTGAAAAGCCTGATATGGATAATTTCCCTTGTTTAAAAATAGCTTACGAAGCAGGAAGAAAAGGAGGAATTATGCCAGCAGTATTAAATATTGCAAATGAAGCTGCAGTTGGTTTGTACCTTAATAATAAAATATCCTTTGGAGATATTTATTATATTGTGGAGGACTGCATGAATAAATTTAGTTATTTTAATAATGTTACAGTAGAAGGAATAATGGAAGTTAAGGTACTTATTGAAGAATATATAAATAAAAAGATATTTGGAGGTAATGTATGTATATAATTTTAGCTATATTGAGCTTGAGTGTATTAATTTTATGCCATGAATTTGGACATTTTTTATTAGCGAAGATAAATGGCGTAAAAGTAGAAGAGTTTTCTTTAGGCATGGGCCCTAAAATTGTAGGTATAAAAGGCAAAGAAACAGAATACTTGATAAAAGCTTTTCCAATAGGCGGATATGTAAAAATGCTTGGCGATGATGAACAGACTGATGATCCAAGAGCTATGTCAAATAAATCGCCGTTGAGAAGGTTAAGCATAGTAGCTGCAGGACCTCTTATGAATATAATACTGGCTGTTGTATTTGTAATGATAATTGCTTATGGAAAGGGATTTATTAAACCTATTATAAGCAATGTAATGTCTTCTTCTCCAGCTCAGGCAGCTAATATTCAAAAAGGTGACGTTATTGTTCAAGCAAACAGTAAGAAGATAGTTTTGTGGGAAGATTTTAGTTTGGCCGTATCCAACAATAATGGAAGCCCAATAAAATTAGTAGTGAAAAGACAAGATAAGGAAATACCAATAACTGTTACTCCTACATTTGATAAAGATATGAATAGGTATATAATTGGTATAGAAGGAACGCAAGTAAAAAATCCAACAGTTTCAGAAGCTATAGTTTATGGATTTCAGGAATCAAAATATATTATAAGAGAAACCTTAAGCGCATTTAAAAATATAAAAGCTAGCGATGTAGGTGGGCCTGTTACCATAGTTAAAGTTTCAAGTGAAGCTGCTCAATCTGGAATATACAACCTTATGCTTATATGCGCTTTTATAAGTATACAGTTAGCAATATTTAATATAATACCTTTTCCTGCACTGGATGGTGGATGGATTTTCATGCTTTTATTTGAAATAATAACAAGAAAAAAGATACCCGAAGAAAAAGTTGCTATCATTAACAATGTTGGCTTCGCCATTCTCATGCTGCTTATGGTGGTAGTGATTTTTAAGGATATTTTTTATCCTATAAATTTTTAGGAGTTGAGTATATGCAGAGAAGGAATACTAAGAAAATTAAGGTCGGAAATTTGTATGTGGGTGGAGATGCTCCTATTACAGTACAATCTATGACTAATACAGATACTAGAAATTACATAAGTACCATAGAACAAATAAATAGATTAAAAGATTCAGGTTGTGACATTGTAAGATGTGCAGTACTTGATACTGAAGCTTGTGATGCTTTAGGAAATATAGTATCTAAAGTTGATGTGCCTATTGTAGCAGATATACATTTTGATTATAGATTAGCCATAGGAGCTATAAAAAATGGCGTATCTGCCTTAAGAATAAACCCAGGAAATATAGGAAGTATAGATAGGGTTAAAGCAGTGGCGGAATATGCCAAAAGCTATGGCGTACCAATAAGAATAGGCGTAAATAGCGGTTCATTGGAAAAAGATCTTTTGACTAAGTATGGAAAGGTATGTGCTGAAGCTTTAGTTGAGAGCGCCTTTAAGCATATTGAAATATTAGAAAACATTAATTTTGAAAACATTGTTGTTTCTATAAAATCTTCAGATGTTATGCAAATGATAGAAAGCTATAGGCTAATATCAGAAAAGTGCAATTATCCACTGCATTTAGGTGTTACAGAAGCGGGTACAGCATGGAGAGGTACTATTAAATCTAGCATAGGTATAGGAACCCTCCTAGCAGAGGGAATAGGAGATACTATAAGAGTATCTTTAACCGATGATCCTATAGAAGAAGTTAAAACCGCAAGAGAAATTTTGAAAGCTCTTGGTTATATTAAAAGTGGGGTTACTTTTATATCCTGCCCTACTTGTGGAAGAACTCAAATAAATTTGATAAAGCTCGCACATGAAGTTGAAGATAAATTAGCAAATACTGATAAAAATATAAAAGTTGCAGTTATGGGATGCGTAGTAAATGGACCTGGAGAAGCGAAAGAAGCAGATATAGGTATAGCTGGTGGAAAAGGTGAAGGACTGATATTTAAAAAGGGAGAAATAATTAAAAAGGTTAAGGAAGAGGAACTTCTGACAGCTCTTCTGGAGGAAATTGAAAAGATATAATAGATAGTTTTATATTTAAAATATTATTTATAATTATATTATTTATTGGGTACTATATGGTTAAGTTAACTTTATTTATATTTTACTTGTAATATTTTAGCTACTATGTTACAATGTATTTGTTGAATTGGTATACTTTGAGGAATTAGAGTGGGATTGTAAAATACCCGCTCTTTCTATTTACATCTTAACGCAACATTAGTTGCGTTTTTCATTGGAGGTAATTTGATTGAAAAGAGAAATTTTGCTTGAAAAGCTTAATGAGTTAATAAAACCTATTGTAGACGAATTAGGGTACGAATTATACTTTATTGATTATGTAAAGGAAGATGGGGAATACTATCTTAGGGTATATATAGATGATGAAAAAGGAATTACCCTTGAAGATTGTGAAAAAGTGAGCAGACCAATTAGTGATATGCTTGATATAGAAGATCCTATAACTGATGCATATTATCTTGAGGTTTCTTCGCCTGGAATATATAGAACTCTTTTTAACGATTTACATCTAAAAAAGTATGTAGGATATGAGGTGTGTGCAAAACTTAAATCCTCTATTAATGGAAACAAGCAAATTCGTGGAGAATTGACAAATTTTAATGAAGATATCATTGTTATTAAACAAGATAAATCACTTATAGAAATAAATAGAGACAAAATTAAAAGTATAAATTTAGAGGGGAGTTTTAAGGAGGGGAATCAAAATGAATGAAGAATTTATTGGTGCATTAAGAGAAATAGTTAAAGAAAAAGGGATAAGTGAGGATTTGTTATTTACCACAATAGAGGATGCATTAGTAGCAGCATATAAAAAGAATTATGCCAATACTGGCAATTCTTCACAAAATGTTAGAGTCAGCATGAATAGAGAATCTGGAGAAATTCATGTTTATTCTCAGAAAAAAGCTGTAGAGGAAGTTACTGATTTAGGTAATGAGATATTAATAGAAGATGCAAAAAAAATAAGTCCAAGATACGAGTTGGAGGATATTGTTGAAATAGAAGTTACTCCAAGAACTTTTGGAAGAGTAGCTGCACAATCAGCAAAACAAGTGGTTGTTCAAAGGATAAAGGAAGCTGAAAGAAATATAATTTATAATGAATTTATAGAAAAAGAATTTGATATAATAACTGGAACTGTAATCAGAAAAGACAAAGGAAATGTTTTTATAGATTTAGGTAAAATTGAGGCTATCCTTGGACCAACTGAACAGATGAAAGGTGAAAATTATAACTTTAACGAAAGATTAAAATTATATATTGTAGAGGTAAAAAACACTACAAAAGGAGCTCAAATTGTTGTCTCTAGAACTCATCCTGGTCTTGTAAAAAGACTATTTGAATTGGAAGTGCCTGAAATTTATGAAGGCGTTGTAGAGATTAAAAGCATAGCTAGAGAAGCTGGATCCAGAACTAAAATAGCGGTATATTCAAGTGATGAAAATGTTGATGCTATGGGAGCTTGTGTTGGCCCAAAAGGAACAAGAGTTCAAAATATAGTAGAAGAACTTAAAAATGAAAAGATCGATATCATAAAGTGGAGTAAGTTACCAGAAGAATACATAGCTAATGCTTTAAGCCCTGCAAAAGCTATAGATGTTTCTATAGATGAAGATAATAAGAGCGCTAAAGTAGTCGTTGAAGATAATCAGCTTTCTTTGGCTATAGGGAAAGAAGGACAGAATGTGAGGCTTGCAGCTAAACTTACAGGTTGGAAAATAGATATAAAGAGTAAATCTCAAAGCGAAGCTTAAAACAGAATCGAGTAGTTTGGAGGTGTGCGTATGAAAGTTAAGAAAGTGCCTTTGAGAATGTGCACAGGTTGCAATGAAATGAAACCTAAAAAAGAATTGATTAGAGTAGTGAAGAGCAAAGAAAATGAAGTTTCTATTGATCTTACAGGAAAGAAACCTGGCAGAGGTGCGTACATATGCAGAAGCATTGAATGCTTTGAAAAGGCTGTTAAAACTAAACGATTAGAAAGAAACCTGGAAATAAAAATATCGGAAGATTTGTATGAAAAGCTAAAGGGAGAAATAGCAGATGAAGGATAAGTTCCTTAACTTTTTAGGAATTGCTAAGCGCTCAGGAAACTTGGTGCTAGGTTATAACAAATGTTTTGAAAAAATAAAAGCTTCAAAAGTTTTTCTTTGTATATTAGCTGAAGATGTTTCTATTAATACTTTTCAAAAATTTAATTTATTAGCCTCAAAAAATAATATTAAAGTTATTTTAGGTTACAGCAGTATAGAACTTGGAGAAAGTGTAGGCTGTGAAAGAATAAGTATCATATGTGTAATGGACAAAAATATGGCTTGTAATTTAGTGGATTTACAGGACAAACAAAAAATATCGGGGGTGAATATATGTCCAAAATAAGAGTTTATGAATTAGCAAAAGAACTTAATGTTTCTAGTAAGGACTTAATTTCATTATTACATGATGAATTTAATGTTGAAGTTAAAAACCATATGAGTGTTATAGAGGATGAAGATGCTGAACTCATTAAAGAATTACTTATAGACAACAATTCAGATGAGGATAAAGAAGAGAAGCCAAAAACTAAAGAAGAAACTACAAGTAATATAGTAGAAATATATGAGGAAGAATATTTAGATAAAAATTCTTTTGTAAAAACTAAAAAAAATAAGAATAAAAAGCAGGAAAATAAAGAGAATAACGGCCATACAAATGAAGCTGGAGAAAATTTGGAGCAAGTAGAAATACCTGCAACAATAACAGTGAAAGATTTTGCTGAGAAGTTAAAGAAACCTACTACAGACGTAATAAAGCAGTTAATATTCTGCGGAGTTATGGCAGGTATAAATCAAGAAATTGATTTTGAAACAGCATCAAAAGTTGCAGCTAAATATGATCTTGAATTAATTCTTGCATCTGATGAAAATACTGAATTCGAAGAAGAGATAGACACAGAAGACGATTATAATAATGAAAAAAGACCACCTATTGTTACAGTTATGGGTCATGTAGATCATGGTAAGACATCTCTTTTGGATGCTATAAGAAAATCAAATGTTACAAGCTCTGAAGCAGGTGGCATAACTCAACATATAGGTGCGTACACTGTAAATATTAAAGGAGAGAAAATAACATTTTTAGATACTCCAGGACATGAAGCGTTTACTGCAATGAGAGCAAGAGGTGCTCAAATAACAGATGTAGTAATCTTGGTAGTAGCCGCAGATGATGGTATAATGCCTCAGACTGTAGAGGCTATAAGTCATTGTAAAGCAGCTAACGTTCCTATGATAGTTGCTGTTAATAAAATGGATAAACCAGATGCAAATCCTGATAGAGTTAAACAAGAACTTACAGAATACGGGCTTGTTTCAGAAGATTGGGGTGGAGATACTATAGTTGTACCAGTATCTGCACGTAATAAACAAGGTATAGATGATCTTTTAGAGATGGTTTTACTTCAGGCTGAAATATTAGAACTAAAATCTAATTCGAAACGAAAAGGGAAAGGTACTGTAGTTGAAGCTAAACTTGATAAAGGCAGAGGAGCTGTTGCAACTCTTTTAGTTCAAAATGGTACATTAAACGCTGGAGATTCTATTATTGTAGGATCAACTTACGGCAGAATTAGAGCTATGTTTGATGATAAGGGAAAAAAGATAAAATCAGCAGGACCTTCTATACCAGTAGAAGTATTGGGATTGTCTGAAGTGCCTGAAGCTGGAGATAGATTTAATGTAGTAAAAGATGAAAAAACTGCGAGAAATATGGCTGAAGCAAGAAAAGAGAAACAAAAAAATGCAATGCAATCTCATAGGGTTTCTCTTGAAGATTTGTATAATCAAATAAAAGAAGGAAAAATAAAAGAACTCGATATCGTAGTAAAAGCCGATGTTCAAGGTTCTTCTGAAGCTATTAGACAGTCTCTTGAGAAGCTTTCTACCGATGATGTAAAAGTTAGAGTACTTCATAGTGGAGTAGGAGCAATAACTGAAACGGACGTTACTCTAGCATCTGCTTCAAATGCCATAATTATAGGTTTTAATGTAAGACCTGATGGTAATGCTGTAATAGCTAGCGAAAAAGAAAAAGTTGAGATTAAAACATATAGAATCATTTATAATGCTATTGAAGACGTAAAGTCAGCAATGATAGGTATGTTGGATCCTGAATATAAAGAAGTTATACTTGGAAAAGTAGAAATAAGACAAATATACAAAATATCAAATGTAGGAACAATAGCAGGTTGTTATGTTTTGGATGGTAAAGTAACAAGAAATAGTGATGTTAGACTTATAAGAGATGGTATAGTATTGTTGGAATCAAAATTAGCATCTTTAAAAAGATTTAAAGATGATGTAAAAGAAGTTAATGCAGGATATGAGTGTGGATTGAGCTTAGAAAGATTCAATGATATTAAAGAAGGAGATATTGTTGAAGCTTTTACAATGGAAGAAATAAAAAGAGATCATCTATAAAAAGGGGTGATTAATATGGCAAACTATAGAAATAGTAGAATAAATGAAGAAATAAAAAAAGAATTAAGCGATATAATAAGAAATAATGTTAAAGATCCAAGAATCACAGCTATGGTTAGTATTACTGACGTAAATGTAACTAAAGATTTAAGATATGCAAAAGTATATGTAAGTATATTTGGAAATGCTGAAGAAATAGATGGTACTTTTGCTGCACTAAAAAATTCTGCTGGCTTTATGAGAAAAGAATTGGGAAATAGAATAAATATTAGATACATTCCTCAATTAATTATAGAAAAAGATAATTCTATAGAAAATGGTATGCACATAGAAGAAATATTGCATAAAATAAAGGGTGAATGAAATGTTTGAACAAATAGTTGACATAATAACAAATAGTAATAATATTGCTATAAGTTTTCATGTATCACCTGATGGAGATAGTTTGGGAAGCTCCCTAGCTTTAATGCAGGGAATTGAAAAACTTGGGAAAAACGTATCTATAAGATGCAATGAGGCAATACCAGAGGATTTTAAATTTTTACCTAGAAGCAACTCTATACAAAATGGAGATATTCCCTCTGATACAGATTGCTTAATAATATTGGATTGTGGTAATGTTGAAAGAGTAAATTGCAATTTAATTAATGATAGAAATTATGTTTTGGTTAATATAGATCATCATATATCTAATGATAAATATGGTGATATAAATTATGTAAATGATAAAAATTCTTCCATGGGTGAAATAGTATTTTTGCTCATGAAAGAATTGAATTTAGATATTAATCAAGAAATGGCTATTTGCATGTATACTTCTATTATGACTGATACAGGTTCATTCAGATTTTCGAATACCACAAAGCTTACTCACGATGTAGTAGGAGAACTTATAAGTACAGGTATTGATTTTTCAGCAATTCATAGATCCATGTATGAAAATAAGAAATATCAGATGGTAAAACTATCTGCAAAAGTGATTGAAGATATGACTTTGCATTTTTTAGGAAAAGTATGTTTTATGCAAGTAGATGAGGAAATGCAAAAAAGTATAGATTATTATCCTGAGGATGTGTCTGAACTTATATCAGTGGGTACTCAAATCGAAGGTGTTGAGGTAGTAGTGTTCTTTAAGTGTAAAACTGATAGAATCAAGGTAAGTTTACGATCAAAAACTTATTTCGATGTGAGGAAAATTGCAGAACTTTATGGCGGTGGTGGTCATATAAAAGCTGCAGGCTTTACATATGAAGGAGAACTATCAAAACTAAAAGATGAATTGATGAAAAAAATATATGAGGGAATTTGAAAATGAATGGTATAATTAATTGTTATAAACCTGAAGGTATAACATCTTTTGATGCCGTAGCAAAAATTAAAAAAACTTCTAAAGAAAAGAAGGTAGGGCACACTGGGACTTTAGATCCTGCAGCCAGTGGTGTCCTACCTATCTGCTTAGGTAAGGCTACAAAATTAATTGATTTGATAATGAATGGAAATAAAAAGTATGAAGTAGAATTGATACTTGGTACTGTTACAGATACATATGATAAAGAAGGAAAAATAATAGAAACTAAAGATGTAGAAGTTTGTGAAAATGAGATAATAGGCTTAATAAATTCTTTTAAAGGTGAAATTATGCAGGTTCCTCCCATGTATAGCGCCCTCAAAGTCAATGGGAAAAGGCTTTATGAATTAGCTAGAAAGGGTATAGAGGTAGAAAGGCAAGCAAGAAAAGTTACTATATATGATATAAATATAATTAACATAAAAAATAAAACAGTAAAGTTTGATGTAGTATGCTCTAAAGGAACATATATAAGAAGTCTATGTTTTGATATAGGAAATATGCTAGGCTGCGGTGCTATGATGGGAAATTTAAAAAGAAAGAGTAGTGGGATTTTTAATATTGAAAATTCTATAAATGTATTAGATTTGAACGAAAATAACATTTATGATAGTATTATATCTATGGAGGAAGTATTAAAGATATACACTCCAATTACAGTAAATAAAAAATTTTACACTCTTTTAAAGAATGGTGTAAAAGTATCGGATAAATCACTTATTGCCAATTTGCAAGATGGACTATATAGAGTATATGATGAAGAAAATAATTTAGTCGGTATCGGAAAAATGGGGGAAAATCAATTTAAATTACAAACATTATTAATTTAGGAGTAGCAATATGTTAATTATTGATGGCAATTTTCATGATAAATTAAGTAAGAAAACCTATATAGCATTAGGAAGCTTTGATGGACTGCACCTAGGACATATGAAACTTATAAAAGGTTGTATAGAAATTGCTAAGGCTAATGAAGCTTATAGTATGGTATATACATTTAGAAACCATCCACGTACAGTAGTTAATCCTGATTTTGTACCTAAGCTATTAATGAGTAACGATACTAAATTAGATATATTAAATAGAGCTGGTATTGATATAACTTGCTTGGCAGAATTTAATACTGAGCTCATGAAATTAAGTCCAGAAGAATTTGTTTTGAAACTCTTAAATAATTTCTCTATGAGCGGTGTTATAATTGGATTTAATTATAAATTTGGATATAAAAATACAGGGAACGTTGATTTGTTAAAAGAACTTTCTATAAAATATGGATTTTCTGTAACAGTTATTACCCCGCACAATGATAGCAATGGGTTGATTAGCAGTTCAAGAATAAGATCTTTGTTAGAACAGGGTGAGATAGAAGACGCCAATAAACTTTTATATGAACCTTTCAAATTGAGTGGAAAAGTTATAGATGGTAAAAAACTAGGAAGAAAAATAGGCTATCCAACTGCTAATATATTAGTGGAGAAGTGTTATGCAATACCTAAAGTTGGAGTATATTATACTATGGTTAGACATAATAATACACTTTATAAGGGAATGACAAATATAGGATTTAATCCTACGGTGTCCTCAGATAACACAATCAAAATAGAAACATTTATACTTGATTTTAATGGGAATATATACAATGATAATATAGAATTATTTTTCATTAATAGAATTAGAGATGAAGTAAAATTTGACAGTATAGAAGAGCTTATATTGCAAATGAATAAAGACTGCGGGTATGTACAAGGTAAAAACAAAGTTGATCTATAAAAAACATTTTACATTTTGTAATTAATTTGATATAATTTAAATTGTGAGCCTCGCCCTAAGAAATTAGAATTGCCAACTATATTCTTGGAGTAAGGGGATTATTTTTGGAGGTGTTATTAATGGATAAGGCAAGAAAAAATGAAATTATAAGTACTTATGCAAGACATGAAGGAGATACTGGTTCACCAGAAGTACAGATAGCTTTACTTACTGAAAGAATCAATCACTTAAATGAGCATTTAAAGGTTCATAAGAAAGATCATCACTCAAGAAGAGGTCTTTTTATGATGGTTGGTCAGAGAAGAGGACTTTTAAATTATTTAATGTCACAGGATATTGAAAGATATCGTGATATACTTGCAAAATTAGGTTTAAGAAAATAGCTAGAGCGGTTAAACCGCTCTATTATTTTAAAAAATTAATAATTAGAATATTTTTGTAAATAATATAAATGCTCGAGGGGAGGTATATTTATGAGCTATATATTTGAAACAGAAGTTGCTGGAAGAAAGCTAAAGGTTGAATATGGAAAGATAGGTAAGCTATCAAATTGTGCTATTTTTGTAAGCTATGGTGATACAGTTGTATTAGCAAATGTTAATGCATCTGAACAACCTAGGGAAGGTATTGATTTTTTCCCGTTAAGTGTTGAATACGAAGAAAGACTGTATGCAGTGGGAAAAATACCAGGAGGATTTATCAAGAGAGAAGGAAAGCCTTCAGAAAAAGCTATTCTTAATGGAAGAGCTATAGATAGACCTTTAAGGCCATTATTCCCTAAAGGATATAGAAATGATGTTCAAATTGTTTGTACAGTTTTATCTGTAGAAGCTGATAACCTACCAGATATTCTAGCTATTAATGCTGCTTCTATAGCATTAAGCATTTCTAGTATTCCATTTACAACTCCAGTAGCTGCCGTATCAGTAGGACTTATTGATGGAAATTTTGTAATAAACCCTACTTCAAAAGAAAGAGAACAAAGTAAATTAGCGCTTACAGTATGTGCCACTGAAGAGAGAGTAATGATGATAGAAGCTGGTGGTGATGAAATTCCTGAAGATGTAATGTATGATGCTATAATATTTGGGTTTAATGAGTGTAAAAAAATTGTTGAATTCCAGAAGAAAATTATGGCAGAAGCAGGAAAACCTAAAGCTGATTTTGAGGTTTATCATGTAAGTGAAGACATCGAAAAAGAAATAAGAGAATTCGCTTTCGATATGGTAAAGGAAGCAATGTACATAGCTGACAAAGACAAAAGAAATGAAGCAATGGATTCAGTAAAGAAAAAAATCAGTGAAGCTTTTGCTGAAAAGTATTCTGATAATCTAGCGGATATTGCAGATGTGATTTATAGAATGCAAAAAGAAATTGTAAGAAATATGATTTTAAGAGATAAGAGACGTCCTGATGAAAGAAGATTTGATCAAATAAGACCAATAAGCTGTGAGGTATCAATACTTCCAAGAACACATGGAACTGGACTGTTTACCAGAGGATTAACTCAGGTAATGACAGTAGCTACTTTAGGAGCACTGGGAGATGTTCAGATATTAGATGGACTAGGTGAAGAAGTATCTAAAAGATACATGCACCATTATAATTTTCCATCATACAGTGTAGGAGAGGTTAAACCTTTAAGAGGACCAGGAAGAAGAGAGATTGGTCACGGTGCTTTGGCTGAAAGAGCATTAGAGCCTTTAATACCATCTGAAGAAGAATTCCCATACACTATAAGATTGGTATCAGAAGTTTTAAGCTCAAATGGATCAACTTCACAAGCAAGTGTTTGCGGAAGTACATTAGCTCTTTTGGATGCAGGAGTGCCTATAAAGAGACCTGCAGCTGGAATTGCAATGGGATTAGTAACTAGTGAAGATTTAATAGAAGAAGAAATTTTAACGGATATACAAGGTATAGAGGATTTCTTTGGAGATATGGATTTTAAGGTTGCAGGCACTGAAGTTGGAATAACATCCATACAGGTAGATACCAAAATAAAAGGATTATCAAACGAATGCATAAGAAATACTATAAATCGAGCTAGGGATGCTAGATTATTTATATTAGAAAAGATTAAAGCATGTATTCCAGCTCCTAAAAATGATTTATCACCATATGCACCTAGAACATATACAATGAATATTGATCCAGAAAAAATTAGAGATGTAATTGGAGCAGGTGGTAAGACTATTAACAAAATTATAGCAGAAACTGGTGTAAAAATAGACATCAAAGAAGATGGAAAAGTATTTGTTATGTCAGAAGACGCTGTAGGAGCTAAAAAAGCAATCCAGATTATTGAAAATCTTACTAAAGAGATTCAGGCTGGAGAGGTTTATTTAGGAAAAGTAACTAAGATTACCACATTCGGTGCATTTGTAGAGATATTACCAGGAAAAGAAGGTCTTGTGCATATATCTAAGTTAGATATAGCTAGAGTGAACAAAGTAGAAGATATTGTTTCCGTTGGAGATGAAATATTAGTTAAAGTTACAGATATCGATAACCAAGGAAGAATCAACTTATCAAGAAAAGATGCAATAAAAGATACCGAAAAGGAAAACGAAAAAGATAACAAGTAACATTAAATAGAAGGGCATTATGCCTTTTTATTTTTTTATCTATAAAATGGCATAAGTTTAATTATTTTTGTATAAGGTTTAAATTAATAGGTAAATTATTATTTGTGACATCTAATTCTATTTGTTTAAGGAAGGTGAAATATGTATAGTATTATAAAGCTTTCGAATGGTTTAAAAGTTGTTTTGGAAGAAATAAATTATGTGAATTCAGTCAGTGTAGGAGTATGGGTAGAAAATGGTTCTAGAAATGAAAATATACACAATAACGGTATATCACATTTTATAGAACATATGTTATTCAAGGGAACTAACAGGCGAAGTGCGAAAGATATAGTTAAAGAGATAGAAGAAGTTGGGGGACAAATAAATGCATTTACAGGAAAAGAAGCTACTTGTTTTTTTATAAAAGTATTGGATACTCATTTTGAATTAACATTAGATGTTTTATCTGATATGTTGTTCAATAGTAAATTTACTGATAGTGATATGGAAAAAGAAAAAGCTGTAGTATTAGAAGAAATAAATATGAATGAAGACAATCCGGAAGATTTGCTTTCTGATTTGCAATGTAGGGCTTCTTGGGGAAAAGATTCTATCTCAATGCCTATATTGGGAACGCTTACTACAGTAAATAGCATAACGAGAGAACATATAAAAAATTATGTAAACCAATATTATATTCCAGAAAACTCTGTAATATCTATTTGCGGAAATGTAAAGGCAAGTGAAGTGGAAAAGTTAGTAGAGAAATACTTTGGAAATTGGCATAGCGAAAATAAAAAAATTACTAAATATTCTTCACCAGAAATTCAGGTTGGTGCTGAATGCAGAGTTAAAAATATTGAACAGCTTCATATAAATTTAGGATTAAAAGGCATTGCTTTAGGAAATGATGAAGTTTATTCATTGCAATTACTTAATAATATATTAGGAGGAGGTGCATCCTCTATATTATTTCAAAAGATACGCGAAGATAAAGGCTTATGCTATTCTATATATTCTTACTTATCTTCTTATAATAACACTGGGCTTGTTAATATATATGTTGCATTAAGTCCTGCCTATGCATTAGAAGCTCTCAAGCTTATTAAATCAGAAATCAACGATTTCACATTGTTAGAAGTATCAGAGGATAAGCTTTCAATATTTAAAGAGCAGATGAAAGGAAATTATATTCTTGCTCTTGAGAGTACCAGCAGCAGAATGTTTAGCAATGGAAAATCGCTATTATTTCACAATAAAATTAATACTCCACAAGACATAATAGCAAAGATTGATAAAATCGATTTACAAAGCTTAAAGATTGTAATGGATAAAACATTTAGATTGGGAATATTAAATTGTGCATTTGTGGGAAGTAAAGCTGATTTGCCTGAACTTAAAGAATTAGTTTTACAGAGCACCACTGCTTATAAGCCAATTAATTTAAAAACAATATAGTATTTATCAAAAAGTAATAGTTAAAAAATTTATGAGATTATCCATTTATAAACTTCATAAACTTTTTAGCTATTTTTATTTGTATAAATAAACTACATAAAATATAGAATTTTTTGCATTAAGCATATCGTATACAATCTTGTTTAAAAACAGCTTTATATTAGAGTTAATAAACATTTAATTTGTATATGTAATATGGGAACATATTTTATCATATTAATGTATACTATAAGGGAGGTAATGGTATGAGTGATAACCTTAAATTATATAGTGATATGGAAAAATATGAAATTATCAATGTTAATGACGGTGAAAAATATAATTATCTAGCTAATAATGATTTAATTATCGATGAAAGTGGTAATTTAAAGCTTATTATATTGAATAAAAATCAATCAAAATTTGGATTTTTTGGTAACAATGAATTTTTTGAGGTTCCTTGGGAATGCGTAAAAAAGATAGGACTGAGAACAATAATTATTGACGCTGATGAAGAGTTAATGAAAAAATCTCGACTATAATTTTTAGGAGGAATAATAGTTGAATATTATTATACAGAAATTTGGTGGAACTTCTGTATCGACAAAAGACAGACGAAAAAAGGTTATTGATAAAATAATCTACGCTATCAAATCAGGATTTATGCCTATTGTCGTGGTTTCTGCTATGGGAAGGCTTGATGATCCCTATGCTACTGATACATTACTTTCATTAGTAAGTGAAACATATAGGCAGTCTAATAAACAAGGCTCGGACATGCTTATGTGCTGTGGTGAAATAATAAGTTCAGTAGTATTATCTAGCGAGTTAAATGATTATGGATATAAATCCATGCCCATGACTGGAGGACAAGCAGGAATAATAACAGATGAAGGTTTTGGTGATGCAAATATTTTGAATGCTGATGCTGAAAAAATTACGGATATGCTAAAACAGTCCATAATTCCAATAGTTACTGGTTTTCAAGGAATCAGTAAATCGGGTTATTTTACAACGCTTGGCAGAGGTGGCAGCGATGTCTCAGCAGCTATATTAGGAGGCGTCTTAAGAGCTGATAAAGTAGAAATATATACAGATGTAGATGGAATTATGACTGCTGATCCAAGAATAGTAAGCAACGCATCTCTTATTCATGAGATTAGTTATAATGAGGTGTTTCAGTTGGCTGATCAAGGAGCAAAGGTAATACATCCTAAGGCTGTAGAGGTCGCCATGAGATATAATACAAAATTAGTAATCAAGAACACCCTTAATAATTCTGAAGGTACATTAATATCTAGTGAGTTTAATATGTTAAAAAATAATGCTATAACCGGAATTACTCATATGAGTAATAGACTTCAAATTAATATTTCATCAGAAGAAAACGAAAATACAGATTCCTATGATACAATTTTAGATGTACTTGGTAAAAACGGCTTAAGTATAGATCTTATAAATGTATTTCCTGATAAAAAGATATTTACTGTAGATGAAGAAGATGCACAATTGGCACATTCCTTATTAAATTCAATGAATATTAAATATAATTTTCAAGAGTATTGTGATAAGATATCTATAGTAGGTTCAGGAATGAAAGGCGTTCCTGGAATTATGGCAAAGGTATTAAGAAGGCTGAGACTTGAAAATATAGAAGTCCTTCAAACTTCTGATTCTCATATGACAATATGGTGCCTGATAAAAGGTGAAGATACTAAAAAGGCTATTATGGCTTTGCATGATGAATTTAAATTATACATTAGTAAATACTCTTAATTAATTTTCTTATATGCGAATATTAAAATTCCCAGTGCAAATAATAATATAGTATTTTAGTTTTTCAAAACAAATACCAATTTGCCTGGAGGGATTAATTTGACAGATAAAGAAATGAATGAAGAAGAAGTTGACAGAGTAGAAAATCTTAAAGAATTAGGAAGTTTGGATTTATCTAATGATGATGATAAAGTTCATATATTAACTATTATTGGACAAATAGAAGGACACATGATGCTTTCACCTCAAACTAAGACTACCAAATATGAGCATGTAATCCCTGAACTTATATCCATGGAAAGAAATCAAAAAATAGAAGGAATATTGATAGTACTTAATACTATAGGGGGAGACATAGAGGCAGGACTTGCTATAGCAGAAATGATAACTAGTCTTAGCAAACCTACTGTGTCATTGGTAATTGGAGGAGGACATTCAATAGGAGTACCACTTGCTACAGCTGCTAGTTATTCGTTTATTTCACCTTCAGCTACTATGATTGTACACCCGATAAGATTAAATGGTCTTGTTATAGGTGTACCTCAAACTTTTGAATACTTTAATAAGATGCAGAAGAGGATAATAGAATTTGTTACAAGAACATCCAAAATAGAAAGAGAGAGATTGGAAAAGCTAATGCTACAAACGGATGAATTGTTAAATGATATGGGTACAATACTTATAGGAAAACAAGCAGTAGAATATGGTATAATAAATGAAGTAGGTGGAATTAAAGAGGCTTTAGCAAAATTAGAGGAACTAATTAATGAAAAAAATAAATAACCATAGGATACCCTGTGGTTATGTTTTTTAATTTGCAGGATATACAACATTGAGTGTAGAATAAAATTTTTGAGGTGGTACTATTGTCTAGAAAGAAAAAAACTAATGCACTAAATTATGATATATATGGTATTCTACTAATAGCTTTAGGAATATTGGATATCTTTAGTCTTATAACTAACAAAGCTGGGATGGCAGGGGCCTTTATTAAGAAATTTATGATAACAGTAGCTGGGCTTGGCGCATTTATATTTCCTATATTTATAATATTCATAGGGTTAAGCTTAATTGCTTCAAGAGGGAAACTTTCTTTTAATAAGAAATTTTATGCTATACTAGCTTTTGTTCTTAATACTATGTTTACATTACAATTATCTCAAATGGATTACTTTTATAATGGATCTTTCTCGTCTGGAGTCGGCAAAATAATAAGTTATAATGGAATACCATATGGAGGAATAATAGGATATATAGTAGACGTACCTTTGTATTCTATACTTGGAAGCGTAGGCTGCTTAATAGTATTTAGTTCAGCTTACTTAATAATAAGTGTTATTATATTTAATTTGTCATTAGCAGACATAATAAATAGTAACAAAGATAAGCTGCAGCAGAAAATGGAAAAGAGAAAATCAAATAAAAAAATAGTAACAGAAAAATTAGAAGATACCCCTAAAGCAGTTGGTGAAAAAACCGAGTACATAGGAAGCATAAATAAGAAAATTAAAATCATGGATTATTTAAAGAACACTCAAATAGAGGATGAACCTGCAGCAAATAAATCCCCTGAAGATAAAAAAATACTTATAATGCCTGAATCTAATCAGCGTACAAAGAAAGATGTGCCAGATACATCTATAGACGAGGAATTATCAGATAAGATTATGGAAGATACAGATACTATTCCAAAAGAATATTTATATCCTAAAATAGAATTACTTAATATAAACGAGAGTGTTACAATGAATAAAGATGATAAGAAAGATTTGTTAGCTAGCGCTAATAAGCTAGAATCTACCTTAAATAGTTTTGGCGTGGATGCTAATGTAATCCAAGTAACTAAAGGACCATCTGTAACTAGATATGAACTTCAGCCTAAATCGGGAGTAAAAGTTAGCAAAATAGTAAATTTGTCTGATGATATAGCACTGAGTCTTGCTGCTAAAGGAGTAAGGATAGAAGCTCCTATACCTGGCAAGGCTGCTGTTGGAATAGAAGTACCAAATAAAGAACTTATGGCTGTATATTTAAGAGAAGTTTTAGAGTCTGATGAATTCCAAAATTGCAATAAAAACATTGCATTTGCTTTAGGAAAGGATATAGCCGGGAAATGTATAGTTACAGATCTTTCCAAAATGCCACATCTTCTTATAGCTGGTGCAACTGGATCAGGAAAGAGTGTATGTATAAATACTTTGATAGTGAGTTTACTATATAAGTACCCTCCGGAAGAGGTTAAACTTTTAATGGTAGATCCAAAAGTTGTTGAATTGAGTGTATATAACGGAATACCACATCTTTTAATACCAGTAGTTACTGATCCAAAAAAAGCTGCAGGAGCTTTAAATTGGGCGGTTAATGAAATGACAAGGAGATATAAGCTGTTTGCTGATAATTCTGTAAGGAATATAGAAGGGTACAATGAACTTGCTTCTAAAGGGCTAGTAGAAAAGAAACTTCCTTGGATAGTCATGATAGTGGATGAGTTAGCAGATTTAATGATGGTGTGCCCTGGAGATATTGAAGATTATATAGGAAGGCTAGCTCAGATGGCAAGAGCGGCAGGCATGCATCTAGTTATTGCTACTCAAAGACCTTCAGTAGACGTTATAACAGGAGTAATAAAAGCTAATATACCTTCAAGAATTTCTTTTGCGGTTTCTAGCCAAATAGATTCAAGAACAATACTAGATTCATCAGGAGCAGAAAAACTTCTAGGAAGAGGAGACATGCTATTTTACCCTGTTGGGGAGTCTAAACCTATAAGAATACAAGGTGCATTTATTTCTGAGGATGAGGTAGAAAGAGTTGTTAATTTCGTAAAAGATCAGAAGAAAGAAGAAAACACAGAATATAAGGAAGAAATTTTAAATCATATAAATTCAGATCAATCAGATGACGGCGAGAGTGATGAATTACTTGAAGAATCCATTAGAATTGTAGTAGAAAGTGGACAAGCATCTACCTCTTTGTTACAAAGAAGGCTAAGGGTAGGATATAACAGAGCTGCTAGAATAATTGAACAGCTAGAGGCAAAAGGTATAATTTCAGGAAGAGATGGTAGTAAACCAAGGCAAGTTCTAGTAGATCATTTAGATTACAATGATAATGAATTTAAAAATTAATTTGTAAAAAATACTTGTGAAATAAAGAAAAGAGATTTAAAATGTATTTGTACATATGAGAACGTAGGAGGGCGCAATTTGATAAAATATAAAGTTGGCATAATTAGCTTAGGCTGTGATAAAAATAGGATAGATACTGAAATAATTTTAGGTAATCTTAAAGATAAATTTGAAATAACCAATAATCCAAAAGAGGCACAGATAATAATAGTAAATACCTGTGGCTTTATTGAAACATCTAAGCAAGAATCAATAAATACAATTTTTGAAATGGCAGAATATAAGCATAAATACAAATGCGAAGTTTTAATTGCAACAGGCTGTTTAACTCAGAGATACAATAAAGAAATACAAGAATTGATGCCAGAAGTGGACATAATACTAGGAGTAAATGACTATAATAAAATAAAAGAATGTATAGATAAGTTTTATCAAGATAAAAATAGAATACTACTATGTTCTTCTAATGAAAATAATTTTATAAACGAAGGAAAGAGAATAATTTCTACAGGAAAAAATTATGCATATATTAGAATTGGAGAGGGATGCAACAATAATTGTACATATTGCGCTATACCAAGTATACGTGGCAGATACAGAAGCAGATCTATAGAGAATATAGTTGATGAGGCAAAAAATATTGTGGAGCAAGGTATAAAAGAAATCATATTGGTAGCTCAAGATACAACTATGTTCGGAATTGATATATATGGGCGAAGAAATTTACCTGTGCTATTAAAAGAACTTTCTAAGATTGAAAATTTACATTGGATACGACTTTTATATTGTTATCCAGAAGAAATAACTGATGATCTTATCGATGAAATTCAAAACAACCCTAAAGTATGCAAATACATAGATATACCTATACAGCATATAAGTAATAATGTGCTTAAAAGGATGGGGAGAAGAGGCAGTAAAGAAGACATACTTAGCGTAATAAGAAAGTTAAGAAGCAAAATTCCTAATATAGCCATAAGATCTACTTTTATTGTTGGATTTCCAGGCGAATCTGAATCCGATTTTAACGAATTAAAAGAGTTTGTTAAAGAAGAGAAAATTGATAATTTAGGAGTTTTCAGATTTTCTCCCGAAGAAGGAACTGCGGCAGCTAACATGACTGGAGAAATTGAAGATGATATAAAAATTAAACGTGAAAAAGAAATAATGCTTACTCAAAAGCAGATAGTTGCTGATAATAATAGAAACAAAATAGGTAATTGCTATGAAATATTGATAGAAGAGTATGACGGCAATTATTTTATAGGAAGAAATCAATATATGTGTCCTGATATTGATGGAATAGTATATGTAAAATCAGAGTCGGAACTTAAAATAGGAGAGTTTGTAAAAGTAGAAGTAACGGATGCTCTTGAATATGATTTAGTAGGAGATGTTTACTATGAATCTTGCAAATAAACTTACTGTAGTTAGAATTTTTTTAATACCAGTGTTCTTGATATTTATAGCAGTTAGAGGTATACCTTATGGAACTATATTAGCAACTTTAGTTTTTATATTAGCAGCATTAACTGATAAACTCGACGGTTATATAGCTAGAAGCAGAAATCAAATTACTAAATTTGGTAAACTTATGGACCCGTTGGCTGATAAACTTCTTGTGACAGCTGCTTTTATTTCATTAATGGAATATAGGGTTATTCCAGGATGGGCTGCCATAATAATTATAGCTAGAGAATTAGCAGTAACAGGTCTTAGATCTATTGCAGCAAGTGAAGGTATTGTTCTGGCTGCTGGGTTATGGGGAAAACTGAAAACTGTGGCTCAGATAGTGGCTATTATTTTATGCCTACTACAAGTCAATGTCACTCAACAGAAAGAATTAACTAATTTTATACTTCAATACCCAGGATTAAAAGAGTTTTTAACTGTAGTATCACCAATAGCCTTATGGATAGCAGTTATAATAACACTTTTTTCCGGATTTGATTATTTTATAAAAAATAGACATGTCATTAAAACAGAAAAGTAGTGTATAATTAATAAATAAATGTCAATAATTAAAAAGACTGTTAAGAAGTTCCTTGATTTTGTAGGAGCTTCTTTGTTTTAAATTATTATAAAATATGTTGGAAAGGATGAAATTTACTTACATATAACATCTTCAATTCGTAATTTACAAATTATAATTAATAATTTGTAGATGAAAAATAATAAAGAAGAATTAAGAGTTAAAAGCTATGGCTAAAATTCCCATTTAGCGAATTTACAAATTGAAATCGACTTCCTCAAAAGATGATTTCTCACAAACTCTTCACCCTTACTTTTTACTTCTTAATCGTTTAAAAAATTTCATGTTACGAATTGTAGGCATAACATATTTTGGGTTGACTAAATAAATTAAATGATTTATAATTTATATGGAACATTTGTTCGGAAAGAGAGGTATACTTATGGGTAATATGGATATGGATAAGTTAAAAGCTATAGAGGCAGCAATGAGTCAGATAGAAAAACAATTTGGAAAAGGTTCTGTTATGAAATTAGGAGAACATAGTGTGCTAAATTTAGACTCTATTTCTACAGGATGCTTGGACTTGGATATAGCTTTAGGAATTGGAGGAGTTCCTAGGGGAAGAATAGTGGAGATATATGGTCCTGAATCCTCAGGTAAAACTACTGTAGCGCTTCATATAATAGCTGAAACTCAAAAAAAAGGTGGAGCAGCTGCATTTATAGATGCTGAACATGCATTGGATCCTTCTTATGCAAAAGCCTTAGGCGTAGATATTGATAACTTAATAGTATCACAACCAGACACTGGGGAACAGGCTTTAGAAATAGCTGAAGCATTAGTAAGATCAAATGCTATAGACACTATAGTGGTGGATTCTGTTGCCGCATTAGTTCCTAGAGCTGAAATTGAAGGAGAAATGGGAGATTCACATGTAGGACTTCAAGCGAGGCTTATGTCACAAGCACTAAGAAAATTGGCAGGTTCAATAAACAAATCTAAATGCATAACTATATTTATTAATCAGCTTAGAGAAAAAGTAGGAGTTATGTTTGGAAATCCAGAAACAACACCAGGTGGTAGAGCACTAAAATTCTATGCATCAGTTAGAATGGATATTCGAAGAATAGATTCTATAAAGCAAGGAGAAGATGTTGTTGGTAACAGAACTCGTGTTAAAGTTATAAAGAATAAAGTTGCACCACCATTTAAGCAAGCAGAGTTTGATATAATGTATAATGAAGGAATATCAAGAGAAGGAAATATATTAGATGTTGGCGTAAAAGAAGAGATAATACAAAAGAGTGGTGCATGGTTTTCTTACAATGATATTAGGCTTGGCCAAGGAAGAGAAAATTCTAAGCAATTTTTAAAAGAGAATTATGATTTATCCCTTGAAATAGAAAATATGATAAGAAAAAAATATGAATTGCCTCTTATGGCTAAAAATGATAAGAAGGAAAAAGAAGATATAAAAGATGCTGGTACAAAAAATAATAAAGAAAAATAAGATTTCTTAGTAAAAATTATCGTCTCAAATTTTAAAAACTATTTTATCCAAGTGATTGCAATTATGTATTATTTAAAAATTGCATACTTGGATTTTTTATTTGTTAAAGAAAAGCACATAAATTAAATATACTGTTTATTGCTGTACTTAAATATCTATAACTTGACATTATATAAAATATAATATAAAATAAATACAAATACTGGTTTATCATAGTAAAATATTATCGATGTTATATATGACACCTTTTCTAGCTTTCATAATTGATTGCTAAAATTTACGCAAAAAAGCAAAGGAGGTGTTCGTATGGAATTTGAAATCGGTATGGGCATATTAATATTTATTATAGTATCAGCAGCTTTGTTTGCTGTGTACTTAGTAAGGAAAAGTTTAGTTGAAAAAAATATCATTAGAGTTCAAGAAGAAGCTGCTAAGGTTTTGGAATCTGCTAAAAGAGAAGCGGATTCCACTAAAAAGGAAGCAGTTTTAGAAGCTAAAGAAGAGGTTCACAAATTAAGAACTGACTTTGAAAAAGAATCAAGGGAAAGAAGAAGTGAAATTCAAAGATTAGAAAGAAGAATTTTACAAAGAGAAGAATCCTTGGATAAGAAAAGCGATATGCTTGAAAAAAGAGAAGAAACTATTAACCATAAGCTTCAAGAGGTTGAAACTCTTCAGCAAAGTGTAAATGAAATCTATACAAAGCAAAGAGAAGAATTAGAGAAAATATCAGGGCTTAGCTCTGAGGAAGCTAAACAACTTCTTTTGGAAGAGTTAAATGCTGAATTGAAGCATGATTCTGCTGTAATGATAAAGGAATTTGAAACCAAAACCAAAGAAGAATGTGACAAAAAAGCTAGAGACATAATAACTACAGCCATTCAAAGATGTGCGGCAGATCATGTGTCTGAATCAACGGTACATGTGGTTGCTTTACCTAATGACGAAATGAAAGGTAGGATAATAGGCAGAGAAGGTAGAAACATAAGAACATTGGAAACATTAACAGGCGTTGATTTAATAATAGATGATACTCCTGAAGCTGTTATACTTTCAAGCTTTGATCCTATTAGAAGAGAAGTAGCAAGAATAGCTCTTGAAAAGTTAATAATTGATGGAAGAATTCATCCAGCTAGAATTGAAGAAATGGTTGATAGAGCTAAAAAAGAAGTTGAAAATGACATAAAAGAAGAAGGAGAGCAAGCAACCTTTGAAACTGGAGTACATGGATTGCACCAAGAGCTTACAAAGCTTTTGGGAAGATTAAAGTACAGAACAAGTTATGGTCAAAACGTTTTAAAACATTCTTTAGAAGTAGCATATTTAGCAGGACTTATGGCTAGTGAACTTGGTTTAGATTCCACCATTGCAAAACGTGCGGGGCTTTTACATGATATAGGAAAAGCAGTAGATCATGAAATTGAAGGACCACATGCTCTTATTGGTGGTGATATTGCTAAAAAGTATCATGAAACTCCTATAGTGGTAAATGCTATAGCTGCTCATCATGGTGATGTAGAGATGCAGAGCTTAGAAGCTATATTAGTTCAAGCAGCTGATGCTATATCTGCAGCTAGACCAGGTGCAAGAAGAGAGACTTTAGAAGCATATATTAAAAGATTAGAAAAACTCGAAGAGATTGCAAATTCATATGAAGGCGTAGAAAAGTCATATGCCATCCAAGCAGGAAGAGAAATTAGAATTATGGTTAAACCAGATCAAATTGATGATGCAGGGGCAATCGAAATGGCAAGGAATTTAGTTAAGAAGATAGAAAATGAATTAGAATATCCTGGCCAAATAAAAGTTAATATTATAAGAGAGACCCGAGCTATTGACTATGCAAAATAAATAAGATAAGTTTGAAAACAAAACTCCTTTTTAAATTTTGTAAAAAAATATATTTTTTACAAAGTTTAAAAGGAGTTTTTAATAATTTGTAGAAATATATAATAGATTTACTTTTCTATATAGTAATTAAGGAGGTACAAATATGGAAGTATTAAAGGTTTCTGCAAAATCTAGCCCAAATTCTGTAGCAGGTGCTTTAGCAGGTGTTTTTAGAGAGAAGGGTGAAGTTGAGATACAAGCTATAGGAGCTGGTGCTATAAATCAGGCTGTAAAAGCAATAGCTATAGCACGTGGCTTTGTTGCTCCTACTGGAATAGATTTGATATGTGTTCCTGCATTTGCAGATATTGTGATAGAAGGAGAAGAGCGAACTGCTATTAAGTTCATAATTCAGCCAAGATAAATAACGGACCTTAATGGTCTGTTTTTTTTATTTAGTTAACCTATATATCATTAATAATATATTTACAATATAGCTTATTAATGATATATTTTATATGTAATTATTTAATAAAGTACATATTAACTTCTAGTTTAATCTATATTGGAGGGTGAAAAATGGAATTTTCTAATCTTGCCTCTAAGTTGCAACCGTCAATAACCTTAGAAATTACTGCAAAAGCTAATGAAATGAAAAAGAATGGTATTGATGTTATTAGTTTTGGAGCAGGTGAACCTGATTTTAATACACCGCAGAATATAATAGAAGCTGCTAAATCAGCTATGGATAATGGATTTACTAAATATACGCCATCTTCGGGCATAATAGAATTAAAACAGGAAATAGTAAAGAAATTTAAAAGAGATAACAATTTAGATTATGGCACATCGCAAATAATAGTTTCTACTGGCGCAAAGCAATGTCTATCTAATGTTTTTCAAGCAATACTAAATAAGGATGATGAGATAATAATAAATAAGCCTTGCTGGGTTACGTATCCTGAACTTATTTCATTATATGGAGGAGTTCCAGTATATGTAGATACTGATGAGAAAGATAGTTTTAAATACAAACTTGATAATCTAGAAGCAGCTGTTACTAGTAAAACTAAAGCTATAATAATTAATAGTCCTAATAATCCAACTGGTGCAGTTTATAGTAAAAAAGAGTTAGAAATGATT
This sequence comes from Clostridium sp. 19966, assembly GCF_032335695.1. Taxonomy (NCBI): domain Bacteria; kingdom Bacillati; phylum Bacillota; class Clostridia; order Eubacteriales; family Clostridiaceae; genus Clostridium; species Clostridium sp. 19966. The sequence continues at coordinate 159,331 of NZ_JACTOJ010000005.1, read as the reverse complement.
GCAAGCTTTGCAGAAAAATATAATCTTATTATTATTTCTGATGAGATATATGAAAAATTAATATATGGAGATTCTACCCATATAAGTATTGCATCTTTATCTCAAGATGCGTATAATAGGACTGTAGTTATAAATGGATTTTCAAAAACATATTCTATGACTGGATGGAGAATTGGATATGCAGCAGGTGCAAAAGAAATTATAAAGCTAATGGGAAGCATCCAAAGCCATACAACATCGAATGTTAATTCCATAACTCAGTACGCTTCTGTTGAAGCTCTGTCTGGTCCGCAAGATACTATAGCATATATGAAAGAACAATTTAATGCTAGACGTGATTATATGGTTGACAGAATTAAAGCTATCCCATATGTAACATGTGTAAGGCCGGAGGGTGCTTTTTATGTTATGCTAAAAGTTAAAGACTTATATGGTAAATATATAAATGGAGAATCTATCTTAAATTCTACTATTTTTTCTAGTGTACTTTTAGAAGAAGCAAAAGTTGCTGTAGTACCTGGTGCTGCATTTGGAGCTGACGATTACATAAGGTTATCCTATGCAACTTCTATGGATAACATAAAAAACGGATTGGATAGAATAGAGAAATTTATAAAAAAAATAGTCATTTAATATTAAAACATTTTAATATTAGAAAAATCGTGATATATTATTAATTAAGAAGTAATTTTTAGTAAAGGGTGATTATGCTATGGGAAAACAAGTTAAACTACTTTTACCAATTGATGGCGAAGTGTTAGCCTTAACAGAGGTAAACGATTATCTTTTTAATAAAAAGATAATGGGGGATGGTGCTGCTATAAGACCTAAAGGTAATTTTGTTTATTCACCAGTTGATGGAGAAATAACTCTTGTATATGATGCAAAGCATGCAATTGGAATCAAAACCGAGGACAATCTTCAATTATTAATACATGTAGGTATTGATTCGGTTAAATTGGAAGGAAGAGGTTTTGCTTCTTATGTAAAAGTTGGAGAAAAAGTAAAAGCTGGAGATAAGATTCTGTTTTTTGATAGAGAGTTTGTTGAAATGCAAGCATCAACAGTTACTCCGTTAGTAATTACTAACTCCGAAATCATAGAAACTATTGATATAAATTTTAAAACTAATAAAGCTAAAGACACATTTATGACTGTAACATTAAAATAGGGAGGAATTTACATGGTAAGTAAGGAAGTATGTGTAAAGAGTGCTACCGGGTTACATGCTAGACCGGCAACTCTTTTAGTTAAAAAAGCGTCATCATTCAAATCAGACATAACAGTTGAGTATAATGGAAAAAAGGCTAATGTCAAAAGCCTTATAGGTGTTTTATCCCTAGGAGTATCTAGAAATTCAAACATAACGATTACAGCTTCAGGAGATGATGAAACCTTAGCTGTAGAAGAATTAATAAAACTTGTTGATTCTTTAGAAGAATAATTAATTAGAGGGAACCTTTTGGTCCCCTCTTTGTTATGTTGGTGGTTTAATTAAATTTATTATGCTTTAATATGTAAAGCAGATATATTACATTTAATGCTGATAGGCCAATTACTAAATAAATTATTCTTTCTACAACAGAAGAAGCAAATCCGAAAGCATTTGCAATCTGTGCAACTATATTGAAATCATTGTTGCCTATTCCAATAAAACCCCAATTTAATGCGCCAATCAGCACCAATATAATAGTAATCTTGTCTGGCAGGCTTAATTTATACATATTTATTAACCTCCTACAGTATTAAATAAGATTATTATAATAGAATTATATTATCTATAATTGCATATAGAACTGAGTACTTTACAGAAAAAGAATTTTATTTTAAATTATTAAATACTAATATTAAAGATCATTTAAGGAGGCTAAAAATGAGAGATTTATACAATACACCGCTTAATGCTAGATATGCTTCAAAAGAAATGAGTTATATATTTTCAGATGATATGAAGTTTAGGACTTGGAGAAAACTTTGGATAGCTTTAGCAGAAAACGAAAAGGATTTGGGGCTGAATATAACAGCTGAGCAAATTAATGAACTTAAAGCTAATGCTGAGAATATAAATTACGAAGATGCTGAAAAGAAAGAAAAAGAAGTTAGACATGATGTTATGAGTCATGTATATGCCTATGGACTTCAATGTCCATCTGCTAAAGGAATAATTCATTTAGGAGCAACAAGCTGTTATGTAGGCGATAATACAGATATAATAATTATAAAAGAAGCTTTATTGCTGATAAGAAAAAAACTAATTAATGTTATAGCTGCTCTTACTAAATTTGCTGTAAAATATAAAAAAATGCCTACTCTTGGATTTACTCATTTGCAACCTGCTCAATTAACAACTGTTGGAAAAAGGGCGTGCTTATGGATTCAAGATCTTACCATGGATTTAGAAAATCTAGATTTTGCTATAAGCAATATTAAATTATTAGGCGTTAAAGGAACTACGGGTACTCAAGCTAGTTTTATGAATCTATTTAACGATGACGAGGATAAGGTAAAAAGACTTGATCAAATGGTATGCAAGAGCATGGGATTTGAAGCTTCTTATATGGTTACAGGTCAAACGTATCCAAGGAAACTTGATTCAATAGTTTTAAATACTTTATCAGAAATAGCTCAGAGTGCATATAAATTTAGCAATGATTTAAGGCTGCTACAAAACATGAAGGAAGTAGAAGAACCCTTCGAAAAAAATCAAATTGGCTCATCAGCTATGGCTTATAAGAGAAACCCTATGAGATCTGAAAGAATAAGCGCTTTATCTAGATATGTTATAGTTGATGCAATGAATCCAGCCATAACAGCTTCAACTCAATGGTTTGAAAGAACATTGGATGATTCTGCCAATAAGAGATTATCTGTTTCTGAAGCCTTTTTAGCTTTGGATGGAGTGTTAAATTTATATTTAAATATATCAGAAAATATGGTTGTCTATGAGAAAGTTATAGAGTCTCATGTAAAAAATGAATTACCTTTTATGGCTACTGAGAATATACTTATGGAAGCAGTTAAAAAAGGTGGGGATAGACAGGAATTACATGAAAGAATTAGAATACATTCTATGGCTGCTGCTTCTAGAGTTAAACAAGAAGGCAAAAACAATGATTTGATAGAACGAATTATTAATGATGAAGGTTTCAATATGAGTGAAAAAGAAATTCTTGATATCATTGATCCTTCTGAATTTGTAGGGAGAGCTCCTTCTCAGGTTGACGATTTTGTTAATGAGTGTGTAAAACCTATATTGGAATCTAATAAAGATATAATCGGCGTTCATGCTGAAATTAATTTATAAAAAATAAAATTATTAAAAATAGAATTCTCTTGTATAAGAGAATTCTATTTTTTTATAAAAAATTATAAAAGATATATATCCACAAATTGGGATTAAAATGTTTATATATATAATTTTCGTAATTATACTCAATCTGTGGATGGGAAATAATGGTATAAATATACATAAGTTATAAATGCAAAATAAATCAGCAAAAATGAAAAAAGAAATTTTCTGCATAAATAGCTTAATAAACGACAATTACTATATATAAAGTAAAAACGCGCTTTAGCAGATATTCAACATTATTTGTTTTAATAATTTTTTTACGACAACAAATATAATTTGATGATTTGTTTATTAAATTTTATAAAAGGGAATTGGGATTATAGCTGCAAAAGCAATAAAACTTAAAGAAATATGATCTATTTTACCTTAAATATACGTCGCTAAATAACCATTTAGCGACATGTGGTTGAAAAAAGTATGGAATTTATGCTATAATTAACATAGAAGCGTTTATTGATGCTCATAAAACTTTAATTATCCCCTATGGAGGTTTGGTATAAGTATGAAATATGATTTTAATATTATATCTGATACAAGGTTTCCTGAAAGAGTTATAGAGTTTGTAAATTATTTATCAACTATAAAAGGAAAGTCTCCCAATACTATAAATGCATATAAGGTAGACTTGCTTACCTTTTTTAGGTTTATGAAAATATACAAGGGTTTAGCAGACAAAAATTTAGAATTTGAAGAAATAGAAATTAACGATATAGATGATAATTTTATAAAGAAAATTAAATTAGCTGATTTATTTGCGTTTCTTTCTTTTGCTGAAAATTATAGAAACAATGGTACATATGCTAGAGCTAGAAAAGTAGCTACTTTGAAATCATTCTACAAATATTTATATGGAAAGGCTAAATTTTTAGATGAAAACCCTACCCTTGAATTAGAATCCCCCAAAATTCAAAAAAGACATCCTATATATTTAACCTTGGATGAAAGCAAAGCTTTACTTACTAAAATGGATAAAACAGATTCCAATTATGTTAGAGATTATTGCATTATAACATTGTTTTTAAATTGTGGAATGCGTTTATCTGAATTGTGCGGTATCAATATTAGCAATATAAAAGGAGATACTTTAACTATAATAGGTAAAGGAAATAAAGAAAGAACTGTATATTTAAATAATTCCTGTATTAGTGCTTTAAATAATTACATAATAGAAAGAAGCAAAAAGCAAACGCAAATTCCTTCTCAACACAAAGATGCCTTATTTGTCTCCGAAAGGAAATGCAGAATTAATAAAAGAACGGTTGAAAGAATTGTTAAAAAATATATTGGAGAAGCAGGATTGGATGAGCAAAAATATACTCCGCATAAGTTAAGACACACTGCAGCTACACTTATGTATAAGCACGGAAAAGTTGATATAAGAAGCCTTCAGATGATTTTAGGCCATGAAAATATATCCACTACACAAATTTATACTCATGTTGATGATGATAAATTGAGACAGGCTGTAAATTCAAACCCTTTAAATGATATGTAGTAGAATTATAGAGCTTAAGGCTTTTGATTTCTTAAGCTCTATAATTCTAATTGTGTGATTTATATATCGCTTTTCTTTAAATGCTTTGATATAAAAAATCCAGGAAATAACTCTTCAAAAATAGCATTGTCTTTATCTTCTAGGGTTTCGCCTAAGCCAGTTACATCTTCTATATATTCTACAGGATCAGAGTTATCATCGAACTCATCCCTTACGTCTAAAACGAGTTCCTCTTGCATAGTATCTTCTTCTATACTGTCTACTATAACTTCTCTGTAATCATCATTATTTTCTTCTAAACATTTACCACAATTATCACAAATTTTGCTGCTATCTAAATCACAGATATTACATTCACCGCAGTCATTACATAATTTATTTGAATTAAATAAACACATTTTACTCATAAAAGTATCTCCTTTTACAATATTATATATTATAAAATTAATTTATAATATCCTACACTTACAATAGTATAATGAAATAAGAACTAAATTTCAATAGAAAAATAAATAATAGAACGTAAGTTTGATATTTGATATAAATAATGTTATAATTAATTTATGATTGAGAGGTGTATTACTATGACTGAACGAAATACTAAGCAAAAAGAAGTATACGATTTTTTAAAAAAATATACCGAAGATAAGGGATATCCACCTTCAGTGAGAGAAATATGTGAAGCAGTAGAACTTAAGTCAACTTCAACTGTTCACGGTCATTTAAAAAGATTAGAAAAGAAAGGTTTAATCAGAAGAGATCCTACTAAACCAAGAGCTTTAGAGATAACGGAATTAGCAAACAGTAAAAGAGAAATGATAAATATACCTATTGTAGGCAAAGTAACTGCTGGTATGCCTATTTTAGCCTTTGAAAATATAGAAGATACTTTCAGCATACCTTTAAATTATGTAAAAAATAATAATCAATTATTTATACTAAATGTTAAAGGTGTTAGTATGATAGAAGCTGGTATTTTAGATGGAGATATGGCGATAATAGAAAAAACAGATATTGCTGATAATGGAGATATAGTAGTAGCTCTCATTGATAATGAAGCAACAATAAAAACTTTTTATAAAGAAAAAGACCATATAAGGCTTCAACCTGAAAACAAAGATTTGGATCCTATAATTGTTAAAGATTGTAAAATTCTTGGAAGGCTTGTTGGTCTTTATAGAGCATATTAACAAAAAGAAAGCTGAGTAAACTACTGCAGCTTTCTTTTTTGATTAAAGTATATTATTTAAAGCAATCATCAACCCTATTTTTACATGTTCTAGAGTTAATCCACCTTGTAAATATGCTATATAAGGTTCTCTTATTGGAGCATCGGCAGATAATTCTATGGAGGCTCCTTGCACAAAAGCGCCAGCAGCCATTATTACTTGATCATTGTACCCTGGCATATCCCAAGGTTCACATTCTACAAAAGAGTCTATAGGCGATCCCTTCTGAATACCCTTGCAAAAATTTATCAGTTTATTTTTATCGTTAAATTTTATAGCTTGAATTATGTCGCTTCGCCTATCATTGTATTTAGGCAACACCTCAAACCCTGCTAACTCAAAGAGTTTAGCGCACAGCACAGCCCCTTTTACAGCTTCTATAGATATATGAGGAGCTAAAAATAACCCTTGGAAAAGCTGTCTCATAACTCCAAAAGTTGAACCACACTCCCCTCCTATTCCGGGAACAGTCAATCTATAGGATGCTTGTTCAACAAATTCTTTCTTTCCTACAATATATCCACCTGTAGGAGCCAGACCTCCTCCAGCATTTTTTATTAATGATCCGGCCATTAAATCTGCACCTACATCTGTAGGTTCTTTTATATCTATGAATTCTCCATAACAATTATCTACGAAACAAATAACATCATTTCTTATAGATTTTATAAATTTTATGACTCCTTCTATTTGATCTATTGAAAATGATTTTCTCCATCCGTAACCAGTAGATCTCTGAATATGAATTAGTCTTATCGATGAATCGTTTAATAATTCAAACTTTATTTTATCTAATTGAAAAGTATCATTTAATAAATTAATTTGCTTATATTTAACTCCGTATTCTCTTAGAGAACCAAGCTTTTCTTTATCGCTAATTCCTATTATATTATGTAATGTATCATAAGGTAATCCTCCTATAGTCAGTAGAGTATCGCCAGGTCTTAAATTACCAAATAGAGCCGTTCCTATAGCATGAGTACCATTAACAAAATGAGGTCTAACTAGTGCGCTTTCTGTATTAAAGACTTGAGCAAAGACCTTATCTAAAGAGTCTCTACCTATATCTCCATAGCCATAGCCAGTGCTATTAGTAAAGTGTGATTCACTTATTCTTTCATCTTGAAAAGCTGCTAATACTTTTAATTGATTTAGTTGCTTTATATCATCATAGTATTCAAATTCTTCAGCTACTTCTTTTTCTGCTCTCTCAATAAGTTCTATGATTTCATTTTTTATTTTATATTTGCTTTTTAAAAAATCTTTAGTGTTAATATTCATGTTCACATACCTCCGTAACAATATTAGCATATAAAAAAAGAATAGGCAATTACAGCCTATTCTTTTTTATTATTCTATATTTTCATCTTCGTTTGTATTGTTAAAAAGTATGTTTCTTCCTGGAGTGATTGTAGATATAGCATGCTTATATATCATCATCTGCTTACCATCATTATCTAAAACCACAATAAAATTATCAAAACCTTTTACAAAGCCTTTTAATTGAAATCCATTCACTAGATGGATTGTCACTACTATTTTATTCTTTCTAGCATTATTTAAAAAAATATCTTGCAAATTGTTAGTTGTTTTATTCATTATGTTATCCCTCCAAATACCTCTTTTTTTATTAATTCTATATAATTATAAAAAATCCTTTTAATATATGAATTATTTTTTTATTAAATTTATCATGTAAGTAAGAATATCATTATCAGAACGAAAATTTTCTTTTTCTATCCAATGAACTCTGCTATCTTTTCTAAACCAAGTAAGCTGCCTTTTTGCATAGTTTCTGCTGCCCTTTTTTATAGATTCAATGGCTTCTTCAAGCGTATATTTATCATCTAAATAATATAATATTTCTTTATATCCTATACCTTTCATGGATTGCATATCTGCATTGCAATTGAAAGATTTCAATTGCTTAACCTCTTCAATAAGTCCCAATTCCAGCATTTTATCTACTCTATAATTTATGCGATTATATAAGGCTTCTCTTTTCATTGTAAGTACAAAATACAACACATCATAAGGTATATCATATTTAGCTGATTCATCAATTTCAAACTGGCTAAAAGGCTTGCCGGTTAGCTTATATACTTCTAATGCTCTTATAACTCGTTTTACATTATTTTTATGAATTTTTAAGCTAGCCTCAAAATCTACAGCTTGAAGCATATGGAATATATACTCAGCTCCTTTTTCATTAGCCAAGTTTTCTAAATAAAGTCGATAATTTTCATCTTTATTTGCATCCGTAAAATTATAGTTGCAAATTAAAGAGTCTATATATAGACCTGTTCCGCCTACTATTAATGGAATTTTGTTATGCTGTATCATCGATGAAATTATTTTTTCGGATTGTTCTTTAAAATCAGCAACACTAAAACTTTCCCAAGGTTCTATTATATCAATCATATGATGAGGAACTCCACTCATCTCCTCTGGCGAAATTTTTGCAGATCCTATATCCATCCTTTTGTATATTTGCATAGAGTCTGCTGAAATTATTTCCGTGTCTAGCATGTGCGCTAACTTAATAGATATATCTGTTTTGCCAACAGCCGTAGGCCCTGCTATAATTATTATTTTAGGTTTCATTAATTTATCTCCTGTTTAGTTTACATAATAATTATTATATCTACTGAATTCTTTTAAACTTTTTTTCAAGTTCATATAGTGTCATTTTTATTATAGTAGGTCTCCCATGGGGACAGTTAAATGGCTCCTCAGCATATCTTAAATCATTTAAAAGTGCACCTATTTCCTGTTCATTTAGTTTATGATTAGCTTTAACTGCTGATTTACAGGCTAAAGTAGCAATATTATTATATTTTATATCCACAGTTTTGGCGCTGGATGAATTTTTTATGCTATCAATCATAGAAAGAAACATATTTTTGTATTCAAGCTTTCCAAGTATATAAGGAACTTCTCTTATAGTTATAGTATTATCTCCAAAAACTTCTATATTAAAACCAGCATTTTTAAAAATTTCATCATTTTCGGAATATATAAAATAATCTTCTGCTGAAAGTTCTAATACAACCGGTGAAAGAAGTATTTGTGATGTAACTGTACCTTCTCCAATTTCCTTTCTATACTTTTCAAACATAATTCTTTCATGAGCAGCATGCTGATCAATTATATATAATTCTGAAGCATATTCGCACATTATGTAGGTGTTATTAAAAGTTCCAATATATTTTAAATCGGGGAACTTAGCACTTTCCTCTTTATAAACTAATTGATTTTCAGATATGTTTTCACTTTTATTACTTTTTATATAATCATTTTGTGTTATTTGATCATATATTTTTGTATAAGAGTTTAGCGAATCAGAGTTTTTCTTTAAATCTAAAGGAAGATCTATTGTAATAGGTTCAACTGGAATGACTGAATTATTTTTAAAATAGTTACTATCATCAGGTAAAGACTCTTTTAAAATAGGACTATTGCTTTCTAATTCGTTTATGTCATTTTTAAGCTGTAGCTCAAACTTTTCTTTTAAGCTTTCTCTAAGTCCGCTATGAACTCCATCAAAAACAAGTTTAAATATTTCTCTATCTTCTTTAAACTTAATTTCTGCTTTTGTAGGATGAATATTAACATCTATATATTCAGGGTATATGTCTAAAAATACAACAAAAAAAGGAAATTTATTTATCATCAAAAATGATTTTAACGCGTTTTCCACTGCAGCTGTAATCAATTTACTTTTTATATACCTTTTATTTACAAATATAGATTGATGATTTCTTGTACCTCGAGTAATATCTGCATTCCCTATATATCCATATACGGAAGCTGTATCATTATGATTTTCAAAATAAATTATATTTTCACTAACAGTTTTTCCATATATTATTCTAATAACATCAACTATGTTATTGGTACCATAAGTATGCATCACGTTTTTATTATTATTAATAAGATTAAAGCTTTTGTCTGGATTGCACAGCGCTAGCCTATTGATAATATCTGAAATTGAGGAAGCTTCCTTGGAAGAACTTTTCATAAACTTAAGTCTTGCTGGAACATTAAAGAATAAATCTCTCACTAAAATATTTGTACCTAAATTGCAGCCAGCGTCTTTAATGCTATTTATTTTACCGCTTTCTATTTCTATATCTCTTCCATAATCAAATTCTTTAGTTCTGCTTTTTAAGTTTACTTTGGATACTGCAGCAATGCTTGCAAGTGCTTCTCCCCTAAAGCCTAAAGTATTAATATTAAATATATCATCAATATTTTGTATTTTGCTGGTGGAATGAGGTAAAAAGGCTTTGCTTAGATCTTCTGGATGAATGCCACTACCATCATCTATTATATTTATGCTCTTTAATCCACCCTCTTCAATAATGATATCTATAGAATTACTCCCAGCATCAATACTGTTTTCTACTAATTCTTTAACTACAGAAAAAGGTCTTTCAATTACTTCTCCTGCAGCAATCTTATTGGAGGTTTCTTCCGTTAGCATATTAATTCTCTTCATAAATTATCACCTCCCACTTTATAAATTCTTTGATTTTTTTATTATCTCATATAGCTTATTCATAGCATCCATAGGCGTTAAATTAAGAATATCTATAGAAGAAATCTCTTTAATAAGAGAATTTTTCTCTAAATCAAGAAAATTCATTTGATAAGCAGAATTTTCTTGGTTATCTCTGTTCTTTTCATGCTTTGAAGATTGTACTTCCTGAGACACAGTTATAGTATTTTCGTCTTCTGAAGAGTTCTTCTCAAGCATACTTAATATTTCTTTAGATCTATCGATTACTTTTTGGGGAAGTCCTGCAAGTTTTGCAACTTCTACTCCGTAGGATTGGTCAGCTCCACCCCGCACAATTTTTCTTAAAAATACTATCTCGTTTCCTATTTCTTTTACTGAGACAGAATAATTCTTAACTCCCGGAATTTCACCTTCTAATTTCGTTAATTCATGATAATGTGTAGCAAATAAAGTTTTACATTTTAAATTATCATTATTACTTATATACTCTATAACAGCCCAGGCTATGCTTAAACCGTCATAGGTACTAGTACCCCTACCAACCTCATCAAGAAGCACCAAGCTATTATTAGTAGCGTTATTTAATATGTTTGCCACCTCAGACATTTCTACCATGAAAGTGCTCTTTCCAGATGAGAGGTCATCCGATGCACCTATTCTAGTAAATATTCTATCACAAATACATATATCTGCTGAAGAAGCAGGGATAAAGCTGCCTATTTGTGTTAATATTGAGGCCAAAGCTACTTCTCTCATATATGTAGATTTACCTGCCATATTAGGACCTGTTATTATAATCATTTGATCATTCTTATTGTTTAAATAAACATCGTTACATATAAATGTTCCCTTGTTTATGACTTTTTCCACTACAGGGTGCCTTCCATCTTTAATATTGATGTAACCTTCTTCATTTATTTTAGGTTTACAATAATTATTCTCTAAAGCTACATCAGCAAGAGAAGTTATGCAATCAATTTCAGATATAAGTCTGGCACTAGTTTTCATTCTATTTATATTGGTTTCTATAGAATTTCTTATTTCAACAAAAACATTGTATTCCAATGAACATAGTTTCTCTTCTGCACCCAATATCTTTTCTTCCATTACTTTTAAGTCTTCTGTTATAAATCTTTCAGCATTAGCTAAAGTTTGCTTTCTTATATATCTATCTTTTGGAATAGAAGAATAATTGGATTTACTAATTTCTATATAGTAACCAAATACCTTATTATAACCTACTTTAAGAGATTTTATTCCAGTAAATTCTCTTTCTTGATTTTCAAGAGAAGCTATCCATTCTCTTCCGTGAATTTTTGCTTTTCTTAGTTCGTCAATTTCCGGATTATAGCCATCTTTAATTATATTTCCTTCCTTTACAGATAAGGAAGGGGATTCTATAATTGAATGATCTAAAATCTTATAAATATCCGTTAATTCGTCTAGATTTGAATAGATAAAACTTAGTAAATTGCTATTAGAGTCTTTTATAATATTCCTTATTTTAGGTATATTGTTTACAGAGCTTTTTAAGGAAAGCATTTCCTTTGCATTTACGCTTTGTGCTGAAATTTTTCCTATAATCCTCTCTATATCATAAACCTTTTTTAAAGCTTCTTTTAATTCAGACAGTATTGAAAAATTATTTCTTATTTCCTCAACGGCATCCAGCCTATCTTCTATTAGTACCTTATTTATTAATGGCTGTTCGAGCCATTTTCTTATCATTCTGCTTCCCATAGAAGTAGATGTTCTGTCTATAATATGAAGAAGAGAGTCTTTCTTTGATTTATCCCTTATGTTCTCTGTAAGTTCTAAATTTTTTCTTGTGTTTATATCCATATTCATGTAATCAATTATATTGTAAAATTGAAGATCTGTTATATTTGACAAAGTAAGCTTTTGGGTATCAAGTATGTAATTAAGAATTCCGTTTATACTATATAATACACTGGTATTTAAATTATCAAATCTTTCATTTTTAAATTGACTATTTAGGTTATCTAAATAGTTATTCTTAAAATACTCTTTAGATCTTACAGTTAATGTAATCTGAAATTTTGCTTTAATATCATTGATAATAGATTCTGATATATTTTCCTCTATTAAAATTTCTTTAGGAGAAAATTTGGAAATTTCGTCTATTATTAATGTAGGAACTAAATTAAAATTAGTAGCATAACATTCCCCAGTAGATATATCTACAAAGCATAAACCGCACATTAAGCTGTCTTCATCAATATACATGCTCATGATATAGTTATTTTTATTATCGTCTAGAAACATGGAATCAGTAAAAGTTCCAGGGGTTATAATTTTTATTATACCCCTTTTTACTATCCCCTTAGCTGTTGCAGGATCTTCTAACTGTTCTCCTATTGCAACCTTATACCCCTTACTTATGAGGCGCCCAATATAACTATTTGCAGCATGATATGGTATACCACACATGGGAGCTCTTTCTTCCAGTCCACAATCTCTTCCAGTAAGAACAAGCTCAAGTTCTTTAGACGCTATTTCAGCATCTTCAAAGAACATTTCATAAAAATCACCTAATCTATAAAATAGAATGCAATCTTTACATTTATCTTTAACTTCTAAATATTGCTGCATCATTGGTGTAAGTGCCATACGATTTCCCTCCCAAATATAAAAGCCCCCAACAGAGCTTTTATAAGTTAATTATGCCAATTCACCATTCAAAGAAAAAGTGAGTGCTTCTACTATTTTTATATTTACCAATTTGCCTATGAGGCTAGCATCTCCAGGAAAGTTAACAAGCTTACCTGTTCTAGTCCTTCCCATAAGCTTAGTCTCATCATTTTTACTTGGTCCCTCCACTAAAACCTCCACAGTTTTATCCTGATAGGACTTGTTTTTCTTTATGCTGGCTTCGTTTATAACATCTATAAGCCTATTGAATCTATTATGTTTAATTTCTTCATCTACCTGCTCTTCCATCTTATCCGCTGGTGTGTATTTTCTTCTAGAATATATAAAAGTAAAAGCAGAATCATATTTAACATATTTAGCAAGTTCCAATGTATCATTAAAATCGTCTTCCGTTTCTCCAGGAAATCCAACTATTATATCTGTAGTAATAGCTACATTAGGAATTTCCTTTTTTATCTTATCAATTAATTCGATATAATATTCTTTTGTATAGTGCCTGTTCATCTTTTTTAATAATAAAGAAGATCCACTTTGTACAGGAAGATGTATTTGCTCACAAATTTTACTGCAATCTCTTATAGCATAGATTACATCATCCGATAAGTCCTTAGGATGAGAGGTCATAAATCTAATTCGTTCTAAGCCTTCGATTTCATTAACTTTCCTAAGAAGTTTTGCAAAATCTATATCTTCTTCTAAGCCTTTTCCATAGGAATTAACATTTTGTCCTAAAAGAGTTACCTCTTTGTATCCTTGCTTAACTAATTGTTCGATTTCATTAATTATCTCACTGCTCTTTCTGCTTCTTTCACGACCTCTAACATAAGGGACAACACAATAAGTACAAAAGTTGTCACACCCGTACATAATGGTAACAAAGGCTTTTATATCACTTTTCCTGTCTACTGGAAGACCCTCAACAACTCCAACTTCCTTATCAAGAATTTCTATAACAGATTTTCCTTGATGGCGTACAGAGTTTAAATATTCAGGGAATTTGTGTGCATTATGGGTACCGAAAATAATGTCAACGAAAGGATACCTTTTTAGTACATTTTCAGCCATATCTTTCTGCTGCATCATGCAACCACATAAAGCTATTATTAAATTAGGATTATCTTTTTTTCTTTTTTTAAGAGCACCTAAGTTTCCGAAAACTTTTAATTCAGCATTTTCTCTAACACAACAAGTATTAAAAATGATTATATCTGAATCATCCTTAGAATCTGTAGGAGTGTATCCCATATTCTTAAGCATTCCTGAAAGTTTCTCGGAGTCTTCTTCATTCATTTGACAACCCCAAGTCTCTATATAATAAAGTAATTGTTTTTCATTTTTGGTCATATCTAAATTTAGCTCCTTCAGTGTAATATTTTGAACTCTTCACAGATAATTATATATAATTTATAGAAATTTTGAAAGCATTTCATTTTTATTATAAAAAAAAATTATAAATATAAAGATTTTGTACTTATATTTGGTATAAAAACCATTCTTCTTATGCAAAATATGTCTAAAGGAGGAGTGATAATATGTATGATGCCAAAAAGGATGAAAAAGAAAAAAAAGATGATATGAAATATAAGACAATCATTGATAGGGCTTATTATGACAAAACTAAAATAGATAATGTTATAACTTCAAAACCATCATATGTACCTCAAGAAACTCTTTTTTATTAATTACTCAATGTGTGATATCAAAATAGCCCCTATGATTCTAGGGGCTATTTTATAATAAATGCTGATTAACCCTTATTTAGAATCCAAGTAAAATACTCATCATATTTTACAAAACCTTTTTTTATATATAAATTATAGGCAGCATTATTCTTTTTATTTACTTTTATTATCACTTCCTTATACCCAGCATCATAAAGTATATTAATAAGATACGAAAGTAATGCTTCGCCAAAACCTCTTTTTCGATATCTGCTGTGAATACCAAAATTAACAATTACGGGAATATTAGAAGATTTAATTATTTGGCCGTAACCTATAAATTCATTGTTCAGCTTTAAAAATATACACCAATCATTTACATAATATTCTTGAATTTCATCTATATATATATCTTCCACGTTTAATGGCTCTCTAGTACTGCTCTTAAATATTTCATTTTGTAAATCGCATCTTCTTTTCTCATCAAGGCCTATTTTAAATGGGATAAATTTTAAATTGCTTAAATTAAATATAGTTTCTTTAGCAGATATTATTTTTTTTAGTTCTAAAGTGCTTTCTTTTTCATTAAACCCTAATTTAGTTAATGCATATTGATTGACTTTATTTAATTTACATTCATAAATTACTGAAGATTTGTGCTTAAATATATTTAAAATATTAAGAATATCACCATCTATATACTTATCCTCTATATACATAGAATTTATATAAAAATTATGTCGGCTAGCACCAATTGGGTTAGTCCATAAAAAACCTATGCATTGATCATAATATTTTAAAACATTTACTTGGTGCCTGAGTATAAATCTATTTATAATATTACTGCTTTTATAGGCATTAAAAAAATCTTCATTTAGCATGTTAAAGTCTAATCTTTTTGAATTTAATTGCTTTAAAGCATCTAACTGGCTTTTTTTTAGTATATTACTCTTAAACATAATTTACTCCAAAATCAATATTTTGTGACGTATCTATTTATCAAGATTATATGCTTCTAAATATTTTATATAATCTTGTATAAATAACTGCTTTTGATTACTATATTTAATTAATTTATCAAGTTTTCTTAGATATTTTTCATCATTCCATTTTTTATGTTTGATATACATTTTTCTTCCTAGCTTCCAAAAACTATGAGGAAAAACTATCATTGAGAGCATGATCTCTAATTCATCTAATGACAGCGTCTTAATGTTATTATAACTTTCTATTAAAGATTTAGCAAAATTAAAATCCCACATATAATTTTTTTTAGGCATTAATCTTCTAATAAATTTACTTAAATCCATTATTTGAAGATCTATTACTATAGAATCAAGATCCACAATATAATATTGATTGTCTTTTTTTAATATATTTTGATAGTAAAAACTATCATGACATAGTGTCCTTTTTTTATTTGCTTCGTAAGATAACTTATAGTATTGAGAATTATTAAGTATAGATAAGGCTGTCATACCTATATTATAATAAATATCCACATTATTATAATATAGATTATCAAAATCACTTCTATTTTTTTTTGATTCTATTATATTTTTGTATTTTTCTAAATCTCGCAAACACTTATTCATTAATCTTGGCCAATTTTTCATATTTGACTTAATATGTAGTTTTTGAGTATCTATATGGCCTGAGCTTAAATGAAAATTAGCTAATAAAATTGCACACTTTTTAGCTTCCTCTAAGGTTTTATAATTACACTCCTCACCGTCTATCCATTCAGTTAAGTAAAAAACATGACCTCCACTTTTAACAGTATATTCTCCGTTAGCTGTTCTTAAATATGAAGCAACATACTCAAAAGAATTTTTTTTAAGATATTCTACTATATAATAACCATTTTTCACCTTAGAAGATCCATGTTTCATTTTTTTTAAAAAATAAATTTTATTTTCTGATGTTATTTTAAAAGCACTTCTTACTTTACTTATACTATCGGCATAAATATTATAATGATTTAGCACTTTAGTTATAATATCTATTTCCTTATAGTTTAAAATATTTTCATGAAACTCCATACATTTTCTCCTAATCTATAATACATTTATAAATATATCTTAGTTAATTATATTAGATGAAAAATAAAAAGATGTTATTGAATATAAATTACAATAACATCTTAAAAATTAGATAATTTTTATTATTCTACAGCTTTAATACTTAGCCCTATCTTTTTAGCTTCTTTGTTTACATCTAAAATCTTAGCTTTTACCTGTTGACCTATGATTAACTCATCAGATGGCTTATTAATTCTTTTGTGACTTATTTCAGAGATATGTACTAAAGCATCTATTCCAGGCTCTAGCTCTATGAATGCACCAAAATCAGCAAATCTTACTACTTTCCCAAGCACTATATTATTAACAGGATATCTTTCATCTACGTTAGCCCAAGGATCTTCAGAAAGAGCTTTTATACTTAAAGATAACTTTTTATTTTCTTTATCTATATCTATAATTTTAACCTTTAGTTTTTCGCCTATTTTTATCACATCGGAAGGTTTATTAACTCTTCCCCAAGATAATTCTGATACATGTAATAGACCATCTACCCCATCTACATCTACAAATGCGCCGAAGTCTGTCAAGCGTTTAACTTCACCATCAACCACTATATCTTTTTCGAGCTTTTCCCAAGTTTTACTTTCAATTTCATCTTGAGCAGCTTTAAGAAGATTCCTTCTTGAACCTACTATTCTTGAATTTCTTTTTCCTTCACTATATTCAATTATATTTACAGGGTAAGTTTTCCCTACATAATTTTTTAAATTATCAACATGAGCAAGCTCTAAATGTGAAGCAGGTATAAATATTCGTATTCCATTATAGTTTCCTACTACTCCACCTTTTACCTCTTCCTTTATTAGAACATCTACTGTTTTATTTTCTTCGAAAGCTTCTTTTATATATTTTCTACCTTCTTCTCTTTTAATCTCTATTCTAGATAGTACCACATACCCATCTTCATTTCTTATGCTTATTATTTTAGTTTCTACAATTTCACCAATACTTAGTATATCGCTTAACTTAATATCATTTTGGAAGGTTACTTCCTGTATAGGTAAAAGTCCTTCAGCCTTATATCCTATATTAAGAAAAGCTTCCTTTTCATTTATAGAGATAATCTCCCCTTTAACTATTTCGCCTACCTTTATTCTTTTATCGAATTTCTCCATATAGGTAAGTTGTTCACTGTACTCAATTGTATTTTCTTCACTCATTTTATTAATTGCCTCCTTTATAATCCAATCAGGTGTCGAAGCACCTGCTGTTATACCAATCTTTATATTTTGATTTTTTGTAATCCAAACAGGGATTTCATCACTATTTTCAATTAAAAAAGTACTTTCACAATTATCCTTACAAATTTCAAATAATTTATTAGTATTTGAACTGCTTTTACTTCCAATAACAAACATGACATCCACTGATTTAGATATTTCAAAAGCGCTTTTTTGCCTCTTCTCTGTGGCGCTGCAAATAGTATTAAAGGCTATTATTTCTTTGCATTGTTTTGTAACTACAGAAAGTACTTTTTGCCAATTTTCTTGTTTTTCAGTTGTTTGAGAAACAACACAAATCTTTGAAGATAAAGTTACAATATCACTGCCATCCTTTGATATTATTGCATTATTATCACACCATCCATTTATACCAATAACTTCTGGATGAGAACTATCTCCTACTACTAGTATAGCATATCCTTGCTCATAATATTTTTTAACTTTTTTATGAATAAGGGAAACAAAAGGGCAAGTGGCATCAACAATAGTAGCTTCTTTTTCATTTAATGCTTTTATTGTATCAAAGGGAACACCATGAGAACGAATTATTATAATATCGCCATTTTTTATATTATCATTCATTTCTATTGGTGTAATCCCTTTATTTTTAAGAAAACTTACTACATCATTGTTATGAATTAACGGCCCAAGTGTATATACTTTAGCATCATTTTCTTCTTCGGTTTTTATAGCTGTTTCAACGGCTCTTTTTACTCCAAAACAAAAACCAGCATTTTCTGCAAGTATTATCTCCTTTGCCATATATTCCTCCTTTGACATTAAGATTCGTTAATATCATGTCTAACTTTTGCTAGTATTATATTAACTATGTCTTCTATACTTTTGTCTGTGGTGTCAATTTCTAAGGCATCTTCTGCTTTAATTAATGGATCCACTGCTCTATGGGAATCCTCAAAGTCTCTGCTTATTATATTTTCTAATACTTTTTCAAAACTAATAGATACACCCTTGCTTTCCATTTCTTTTAATCTCCTTTTGGCTCTTTCCTCAGGAGTGGCAGTTATAAAAAATTTGAAAGCAGCATTTTTTAATACCACAGTTCCAATATCTCTTCCATCCATGATTATATCATAATTTTTAGCAATATTTCTTTGTGAATTTACTAATCTTTCTCGTATTTCTTTAATTGAAGCATAAAAAGATACATTTTGATTAACTTCACTGCTAGTTAAATATTTAGTGAGATTTTCGTCATTAACTATTAAATCTTCTCTATCAAAATGCATATTCATATTATCTATAAGCGCGCACAAATCTTCGATTTGAGATGTAGATATGTGGTTTTTAAGAGCTTTGTAAGTAACGGCTCGATACATTAAACCTGTATTTATGTACATAATATTTAGCTTATCCGCTACAATCTTTGCTATAGTGCTTTTACCAGCTCCTGCAGGTCCATCTATAGCTATAGAAATTCTCATGATAATCCACCTTTCAGTTATAAACTAGCAATTTTATCTAAGATGCTTTTAGCAGCCATGAAACCAGTAGAAAGTGCTATTTGTATATTATATCCACCAGTATATGCGTCTACATCAATTACCTCTCCGGCGAAGTATAAATTTTTAACTAAAGTAGACTGCATAGTATGTGCATCTATTTCGTTGATATCTACTCCCCCAGCAGTAACAATAGCTTCCTCAATCGGTCTTAGCCCGGAAATAGAAAGAGTAAAATGCTTAATAGCATTTACAAGATTTTTTCTCTCTAGCTTAGTTATAGAATTTATTTTTTTATTTTCATCAATGCCTGACTTATGAATCACTGGTATTATAATTTTCTGAGGTAATAGTTCGTTTAAAGAATTTTTAATATCCTTATTCTTAAACTCAAGAAAATCTTTTTGTACTCTTTTATCTAATTCCTGTTCAGAAAGAGCCGGCTTTAAGTCTATTGATGCTATTAACTCTTTGTCACTTGTAACATATCTGCTTCCACTTAATACTAATGGACCGGAGATTCCGTAATGAGTAAAGAGCATTTCACCAAATTCTTTATAAATTTTCTTTTTTCCATTTATTATACTAAGTTCTACATTTTTTAGTGAAAGACCTTGAAGATCTTTAATCCAAGCTTCTTTCACTTCTATTGGTACGAGCGATGGTTTTAAAGGAATTATATGGTGACCTAGTTCTTTGGCAAATCTGTATCCATCTCCTGTAGAACCTGTTAATGGATATGATTTACCTCCAGTTGTCAAAATGAAATAATCACCACTTACTTTTTCACCATTTTTCAAAACCACATAGCTTATTATACCATCTTTTTTTACTATTTTTTCAACTTTAGAATTTAATTTTACACTTACTTTATTTCTATATAAAGCTTTGGTAAAAGCATTTATAATATCTGAAGATTTATCTGAAAAAGGGAAAACTCTATCTCCTCTTTCTACTTTTAATTTAACATCAAGACTTTCAAAGAAATTCATGGTGTCTTTATTTGTGAATGTATATAAAGAACTATAAAGAAATTCAGGATTTCCTGGAATATAATCAAAAAAATCAGATATATCTTTTGCGTTGGTAATGTTGCAGCGGCCCTTACCTGTTATGAAAAGTTTTTTGCCGAGTTTTTCATTAGATTCTAATAAAACAACCTCAGCTTTTTTTGAGACTGACATGGCTGCCATCATACCTGCTGGACCACCACCAATTACCACTACTTTTTTCAATTTATCACCTCGTTAAAATGTAAAATCTATAAGCTTATTATAAATATGAAATTTGAAGAACTAAATACAAAGAAAAGTTTTAGTCACAATTAATATTATATTTTTTTATTTATATCAAAGCAAGAAAAAATAAGGCTCTAGATTAATTTTGCTAGAACCCTATATATCAAAATATACTATTTATCGTCTATATTTTTATATGAATATACATTGTATTCTTCCCATATTTCTTCTAATCCTGTAAAAGTTGATGAAATTTTTTCTTTTTCTCTTAACCCTACAGCAATAATAAGAGCATTTATAACGCTCAAAGGAGCCACTAGCGAATCTACAAAAGAAGCCATATTACTTTGAGCAATTAAAGTGTAATCGGCTTTAGAAGCTAGAGGTGAAAGAAGACTATCAGTAATTGCAACCACTTTAGCTTTTTTACTTTGAGCGTATGCTAAAGCTTCTATAGTTCTATTAGCGTATCTTGGAAAACCGATACCTATAACTAAATCATCGCTAGATACATTTATTATTTGTTCAAATATATCGCTCATCCCATATCCTACAAGTTTGACGTTGTCCAAAATTAGATTAAGGTAAAAACCTAAGAATTCTGCTAAGGCGGTTGAGCTTCTGAGACCTATTATATATATTTTTTTTGCTACAAAAATACCATTTACTACATCTTCAAAAGCTTTATGATTAATTTTCTCTAATGTAACTCTAAGATTTTCCATATCCGATTTGAGAACACCCTTTAATGCATTTTCTTCGCTTATGAAATCATTTGATAATTCAATTCTTTGTACAGTTGTTAATTTATTCTTAATAAGTTCCTGAAGAGCCTTTTGAAGTGTTGGATAGCCGCTGTATCCTAATTCATTTGCAAATCTTACTACTGTGGATTCGCTCACACCCACACTATTTCCAAGCTTTGCAGCGGTCATAAAAGCAGCTTTATCATAATGCTTCAATATGTACTCTGCTATAAGCTTTTGTCCTTTACTTAGTCTAGGAAACTTTACTTGTATCATTCTCATCAAATCATGTTTTCCGTTTTCTTCCAAAATAAATCCACCCCTATGTTATGCTTTTGCAAGTATAACATCATTTTATCAGTAAATGAAAATTTAATCAATGATTTATTCATTTCTTTTATAGAATCGCTTAAAATAAATTTAATAATTCGCCTTAAAACTATTGAAATTCAAGGATTTATATTTTAAAGATAAATATATATTTAAATAATTGCGGTGATTTAAATATTAAATCCTTCATTTTTTCTCAATCACTATAAGCTCAGGTGGAGAATTATATCTATTTAAAACTGAATGAAGCATTACTCCGTACAAATTTTTAGGTAATGTTTCAAGAAAATTTATAAGAGCTTGTCTTTCAATAATTCCTTCATGGTGTCCGCTATAGATAGCTACCGTTATGATTCCATTTCTATTTAATAGTTCTAATGCTGTTTTAACTCCTTTTACAGTACTAGAATAATTTGTAGTTATATTCTTGTTTCCTCCTGGCAGAAAACCAAGATTAAAAACAGCACAATCTATAGGTTCCTTTACATATGCAAGAATATTTGCATGTGAATCTAAAATAAGTTCAACATTATTATTAAATTTATTTTTATAATTATTAATGCAGATTTCTTGTATGTCAAAAGCATATGTTTTCTTAAATAAAGTTGATAAAAAATCACTATCGTGCCCATTTCCTAATGTAGCATCTATTGCTGTTTCAAAATTTGTGCAAAAATTTTTAATTATGTAGTGAGAAAGAGTACTGACATCATTAACGTAATTAAACATAATATCACCTATAATTTTTGTATATAGGAAAGTTCATTTGAACTTAGATACCTCCAAGTACCTATTTGCAAATTTCCTAATTCTATATTTCCTATTTTTATTCTTTGAAGTGTAATAACCGGATTTCCAATTTCATTACACATTTTTCTTATTTGTCTATTTTTACCTTCATGAATAGTTATCTTTACCTTGGAACTATCATTGTATTCCTTAATAATCTCTATATTGGCTGGAGCTGTAACATATCCACCAATATTTATACCAGATTTAAATTTAAGGACTTTATTATTATTTATGTGTCCTTTTAGTGTAGCAATATATATTTTGTTTATAGCTTCTCGAGGATGAATAATCTTATTATATACTTCTCCATCATTGGTTAGAAGAAGCAATCCAGAGGTATTGTAA
The DNA here is from genome assembly GCF_032335695.1 of Clostridium sp. 19966. Classification (NCBI taxonomy): domain Bacteria; kingdom Bacillati; phylum Bacillota; class Clostridia; order Eubacteriales; family Clostridiaceae; genus Clostridium; species Clostridium sp. 19966. The sequence goes on along the minus strand of NZ_JACTOJ010000005.1, from coordinate 136,181 downwards.
TCCAGCCTTCCTATTGGATATATGCGCTCTTCTAAATCAATTAAGTCAAGTACGGTAGCACGGCTCTTTTCATCTTTTACTGTGGTTACATATCCAGTAGGTTTATTTAACATTACATATATCTTCTTTTCCTCAGGTTTTATTAAATTGTTATTTAAATATATAATATCCTTGGAATCATCTATTTTAGTTCCAAGCTCTTTTATGATTAGTCCATTTACCTTTACTTTGCCAGCAAGTATATACTCTTCACATTTTCTTCTAGAAGCAACACCGCATCTAGCCATATATTTTTGTAATCTTTCTATCATATTATCACCATATAATTTTATTGTTTTATTTCTTAAGTAATTATATGATTAATAAGGCATTAAAGCAACATTTCAGAAAATAAAAAATTGCCCTTAGGCAATTTAAAATTAGTCAACAAACAGTATTCCAACAAGTCCAGGTCCGCTATGCATACTAGCAGTGGCACTTATATTCCCTCTATATTCAGCAGAAATTACATTGGGAAGTTTTTCGAATTCTTTACAAAGAGATATAGATTCTTCCTCAGCATTTCCGCTAAGTATATATATTTTTTTCTTACAATCTTTAGTGATTTCTTTCCCTATTTCAATAATTTTGTTTAAAGATTGCTTCCTTCCTCTAACTTTAGCATATTGATAATATTGACCATCCTCTTTTCCAACGGAGATTATAGGTTTAATGTTTAAAAATTCTCCAATTGTTCCAGATACTCTTCCTATTCTTCCTCCTTTAATTAAATATTCCAATGTTCCTACTATAAAAAACAATTTAACTCCGGATCTTATATCTGATAACTTAGATATAATCTCTTCAAAGCTTGTTCCCTTGTTAATTAATTCTACACACCTTTCAACAATATATCCTTCTCCAGCAGATAGTGATTTTGAGTCAAAGGCATGTATTTTTATATCTGTATGACTTTCTGCAACCATATTAGCTGCATTATAAAATCCTGATAGGCCTGAGGATATAGTAATAATTAATATTCTATTATATCCCTCAGATTTAAGTTTCTCGATGGCATTTTCTAAATCTTGAATGGAAGGAAGTGAAGATTTAGGAATTTCTTTATCTAAATTTTTATATACTTCCATTGGTGTTATCTCAAATTTATCTTTAAAGTCACCATATGAATAACTTATTGTAAATGGCAGTACACTTATATTATTCTTACTTACAAACTCATCATCTAAATCACTTGTTGTGTCAGTAATTATAGCTATTTTTTCCATATTTATTCCTCCAAATATAATCTACAAATTTATTATATCATTTTTGATACCATTATCAATACTGATAGTGCTTATTTTTAAATAAAAGAAGAAATTTAGTCATTGCTTATTATAAAAAAATTATTTATATTTATATATGGATATTTAATAATATAAAAATTTCATAAAATTATCATTATATAAACATTTTAACCAGTTTATAAAATTATATTAACATATTTAAATTTGTTATATTTTAGTTTTGAGAAAGGAATAAAATATGGATAGATTATTATTTGGAATTTCTGGACTCCCTATTGGAGAAGAAAATAAAAAATATAATTACAGTACAGGGATAAGATATCTTTATTCCATCGGACTTGACGCAATGGAACTTCCTTTTGTAAGATCTGTAAATGTATCTTATAGAAATAAAGCAGAAATAATAAAAACTCAAGAAGAATGTGGGAATTTTTATCTTTCAGCACACGGCTCTTATTACATAAACTTAAATGCAGAAGAGGATATAAAGCTAAAAGAATCTATGGAAAGAATAGTAAGGGGAGCCGAAGGAATTAGACTTGCGCATGGAAATAGACTTATTTTCCATCCCGGATTTTATTTAAAATCTTCTGCAGAAGATTGCTTTAAGAAAATAGCAGATAATTTAAAAAAGCTTCCTAACTTGGCGGTAGAATATAGATTGGAAACCACAGGTAAAGCGACTCAATTTGGGAATCTAAAAGAGATTGTTTCCTTATGCAAAGAAATTGATACTTGTAAACCCTGTATAGATTTTTCTCATATCCATGCTAGAGAAAATGGATCATTAAAGAATTATGAAGACTTTGCAGCTATACTAGCCTACATAAAGAATAACTTAGGAAATGCAGCTCTTGAAGATATGCATATACATGTTTCCGGAATAAATTATACTATTAAAGGTGAGCGAAACCACTTGCCTTTTAAGGAAAGTGACTTTAATTATATAGATTTTTTGAAAGCCTTAAAGAATTTTAAGGTCAAAGGGACTGTCATTTGCGAAAGTCCTGTTCTAGAAAAAGATGCTTTGCTATTAAAAAGTACATACTATAATTTGTAAGTTTGTATTAGTAAAGTTAAATATCCAGTATATATAAGGAATGCCATTAGAATATAAACATAAAAATACCTTGGCGTAAAACAATATTACTGGAGGTGCATGAAATGAAAAAAATATTTTTTATTACACTTACTTTATTAATGATAAGCGTTTTTACAGTGTCAGCTTCAACTGTACCCTATAAAGCAATTAATACTAACTTTGTTCAGGTAAATAGCAGTATAATTGCACAGGAAAATGAGGTTATACGTTTGGTAAATGTGCAAAGAAGCAGAAGAGGTTTACCAGCTCTTTCGAAAAATAATTCTCTTTGTACTGTAGCTAGGTATAAATCTCAGGATATGATTAATAAGCATTATTTTTCTCATATGTCTCCAACATATGGTTCACCATTTAAAATGATGGAGACCTTTGGCATTAAATTTTCTGCTGCTGGTGAAAATATAGCTATGGGACAAAGGACTCCTGCTGAAGTTATGAACTCTTGGATGAATTCATCGGGACATAGAGCTAATATATTAAGTCCTGCATATACTCAAATTGGTGTAGGGCTTGCTGTGAATAAGTCTGGAACCCATTACTGGACTCAACAATTTATTAGGCCTCTATATTAACAAAAAAAGGAAACTTAAAAAGGTTTCCTTTTTTAATTAATAATCATTTCTAAAAAAGCATTTATTGCCATTAAATATCCATTTAATCCAAATCCGCTTATGATACCTACAGCAGCTGCTGCAGTAACTGATTTTTTCCTAAATTCATCTCTTGAATGAATGTTGGATATATGTACTTCAATTATAGGTATATTTACTGATTTTAGTGCATCATATATAGCATAGCTATAATGAGTGTAGGCTCCAGGATTTATTATTATTCCGTCATAATTATCGTAGGCTTCTTGTATAAAATTTATTATTTCTCCCTCTATATTGCTCTGCTTTATAGAAACATCAATATTATTTTTCTCAGCTTCTTCATTTATTATTTTGCATAGGTAGCTATAATCTTTATTACCATAGATGCTTTTTTCTCTAATTCCTATAAAGTTTATATTGGGTCCATTTAGAACTAGTAACTTCATATTATATGATTCTCCTCTCAAGATTTGATAATAACTTTTCTATAAAAATTTCTGTAGAACTGTCATTAACTATTTCTATGTCAGAAAACTTCTTATAAAGAGAAATTCTATCATCATAAATCTTTTTTAATTGCTTTTTGTTATCTTTTAAAAGAGGTCTATTTTCTATTTCTAAATCCTCTAGAATATTACTTATTGGTCTGTTTATGAATATTACAATACCATTTATTTTTAGATTTTTTATGTTTATTTCCTTAGTTACAACACCGCCGCCAGTAGCTATTACTAAATTACTCAGTCTGCTTATTTCTTCAACTGCATTTATTTCAATACTTCTAAAATGTTCTTCGCCTTTTTTAAAAATATCGCTTATGCTCATATTTTCTTTTTTTACTATATATTCATCCATATCGCAAAAATCCATATTTAGCGCATTTCCTAAAAGTCTGCCTATAGTAGTTTTACCACTTCCAGGCATACCTACGAGAACTATATTCTTTTTATTTAGCAATGAAATCACCCTTTTTTAAGACTTTTTCATATATTATATCTATATCTTTCAACGATAGTTTAATATTATTCCAAATTTCTTCTGCAGCCACAGCTTGACCAACCAACATATACAACCCATTGGAAGATTTAATATTTAGCTCATCACAATATTTTAAAAGAATTGTTTTATATGGATTATAAATTAAATCAAATACAAAACTAAAGCCTTCAAGGAATTTTAGTGGCACAGGTGAAGAATTTACATCAGGATACATTCCGCAAGGAGTAGTATTTATTAATACATCTTTTTTTTCAATTAAATCTAATTCGGTATAATCTAAAAGCTTATACTTTTTTAATTTATTATTAGAATTACTTGCTCTAATTCTATCTCTTACTACAAAAGTTATGTCTTCTACTCCATTATCAGTGACATATTGTAAAACTGCATGAGAAGCTCCGCCACTTCCTAATATAACCACGGAAGATTCTTTTGAAATCTTAATGTGATTTTTTGCAAAAGTAAAACTTATTCCATCAAAATCTGTATTATATCCTACAACTCTGCCTTCCTTGAAACTTATAGTGTTTATTGATCCAATAATTTCAGCTTTTCTATCTAATGAATCTAAATATTTTATAACTTCAACTTTATATGGAATAGTAACATTTAATCCTGATATATCACTATATTTAAACTTTAAAAATTCATTTGATAGATTTTCTTTAGGTATTTCATATATGTTGTAATTTCCTATTATACTAAGATAGCTAAATATTTCATCGTGTATCATTGGAGAAATGCTATGACCTAGTTTTTCTCCAATAAGTCCATAATTATGAGACATATTTATCACCTTCTATTTAATTGTTTTTTGGATATTTCGGCTTTGTTTCATTATGTATTTCAAAATGTTTTCAAGCGGTTCTTTTAATTCTAGATTACTAATTAAAGCTAAATTTTTTTTTATAACTTCTTTTTCTCTTTCTTCATTAAGTACAGGCAATCCTTGTAATTTTTTATATTCACCTATTTTAATGCTAAGCTCAAATCTTCTTTCTAGGAGTTTTATTAAGTCCTTATCTAAAGAATCTATTTCGTTCCTGTATTGTTCCAAGTCTTTCATTAAAATGCTCCTTTTTATATAAAGATATTACCACCAATAGATTTATAGTCTTCAAAAAAGTTTGGATAAGATTTATTTACGGCTTTATAATTACTAATTTTAACCGAATCCTTACATCTAAGAGCTGCTATTGACATAGCCATAACGATTCTATGATCATTCCAAGAATCAACTGCTCCTCCTAAAAGAGTTTCTTTTCCATTTATAATAAGAGAATCATCTTTTTCAATGATTTCAGCTCCAAGTCTGCTAAGCTCTCTGCAAGTAGCAGCTAATCTATCACATTCTTTTATCCTAAGTCTGGCCGCATTATATATATTCGTTCTGCCATGACTCAAGGAAGCTGCAACAGCAAGTACAGGAACTAAGTCAGGTATTTCGGATGCATCTATATTAATTCCTGAAAGCTTTGACTTTCTACATATAATTGATGAATTCTTTTCTTCAATTATTGCACCCATAGACTTTAACAGTTCAACTATTTTTTTATCTCCCTGTAAGGATTCCATGTTAAGATTTTTACATTCAACCTCACCACTTATTGTTCCTGCCACCATAAAAAAAGCTGCTTGAGAGAAATCTCCCTCTACATTATATTCCATAGGAACATATTTTTGATTTCCCTTAATATAAAAACTTCTATAATTATTATTGATTACTTTTATTCCAAATTTATTTAAGCAGTCCATTGTAAGGTCAATATAGGCCTTGGATTCAAGCTGCCCTTCAATATTTATTGTAGAGTCATTAGGAAGAAGAGGCAATGCAAACATAAGACCACTTATAAATTGTGAACTTATATCTCCAGGTATCTGAAAGTTTCCAGATTTTATTTTTCCCTGCACAGTAAGAGGCAGCTTACCATTATCGTTATTATAATTTATATTTTGCTCATGAAAAATTTTATAATATGGATTTAAGGGCCTTTCTATTAATTTTCCTGCACCTGTAAAAATAACTTTTTCTTCTTGCAATAATGCTACAGGTATTAGAAATCTCAAAGTGGAACCACTTTCATCACTAAATAATGTGCTATCTGTCAATCTTATTTTGCCATTAGAAATTATCTTTACACTATTTTCAAATACAGCAATGCTTATACCGAGATTCTTAAGTATGGATATAGTAGCATAGATATCTCTAGAAAAAGTTATATTTTTAATGATACTTTCACCCTCTGAAAGAGCAGCGCAAATTATTGCCCTATGACTAAGACTTTTAGAAGAAGGAATATTTACCTCGCCTAAAACATTATTTACAGGCTTCAAATTAATACTATCCAAACTTATACCTCCAAAAATACTTTTCTTACTTGATCTAAGGAAAGATTTTTTATAAATGAATTTTCTATTTCCTTAATAAATATAAAAGAGATTCCTTTATCGAAAACCTTTTTGTCATTTTTAATATTATCTAATATAACTTCCATATCAACGTCTATTAATTCAAAAGGGAGCTCATATTTTTTTAATATATCTTTTATTACAATACTGCAGCCATATGTTGAATATCCTAATTTTTCACCAATTAAAGTGATATTATACATCCCTATAGCTATGGCCTCCCCATGGGTATATTTATTGTAATTAAAATATTTTTCTACAGCATGACCTATAGTGTGCCCAAAGTTTAGTAACATTCTGTCACCTCTATCTAACTCATCTTTTTCCACTATAGTTTTCTTTATGCTGCAACAAGTATAAATTATATCCTCAATATTTGCTAACAATTCATCTTTGTTTTTATAATTGCTAAGCTTATTAAATAAATCTTTATCTTTTATAAGTGAATATTTAATAACCTCTGCCATTCCGTCACAGTAAAATTTATGAGGCAGGGTATTTAAGCAATTAGGATCTATTATTACAGCTTTTGGATGATAGAAATTGCCTACCAAGTTCTTACCGCTTTTTAAATTTACTGCTACTTTTCCACCTATACTGCTGTCTACCTGAGCTATAATGGAAGTAGGAATTTGTATAAATTTAATGCCTCGTAAGAATGTAGCTGCCGCAAAGCCTGTGATATCCCCTATTACTCCACCTCCTAGAGCTATAAGTATTCCATCCCTGTTCATATTGAGCTCAACTAAATTTTCATATATAAATTCAAGCATTTCTATACTTTTACTTGTTTCTCCGGCAGGAAGTTCTATTATATGGCATTCATATCCGGAATCCTCAAGCGATTGCAATACTTTTTTGCTATATAGTTTATTCACATTTGAGTCAGTTATTATTACAGCTTTTTTGCAAGGTACAATACCTTTTATGATATTTCCAACACTATTAAGGATATCTCTTTCGATAAAGATAGTATATTCCTTACCAGGAAGATTTATAGGCAAAGTTATCATTTCTTTATCTCCTTTCTTTTTTGAGAAGCAGAATTTAATAGGCATTCTAAGGTGTTTACATCATTTTTCTCTAAAGAATTTTTGATTTTAGCAAGAGAAGTTATAAAATCATTTATAACAGGTATAATATTTTTTTTATTATCCATGAATAATTCGCTCCAAAGTCTAGCATTTATATCTGCAACTCGTGTAGCATCTTTAAAGCTGCCGCCGATTATATTATTAAGTGATAGATTATTTGTATCCGCATTGATGAGCGCCACAGCTATTATATGAGGTAAATGGCTTATATAAGCTATTAGCTTATCGTGATCTGCAGCATCTACATTGATTACCTTTTTGCAACCGATAGAAACTAGTATTTGTTTATACAATTCTATACTTTCGTTACTAGATTTTTGGGAAGGCACTATAAAGTAGTTGCAGTCTTTAAATAAATTTGCATCAGCATTCTGAAAGCCAGAAACTTCTTTGCCTGCCATTGGGTGCCCTCCAATAAAATTTATATCTTTTCTTTCAATAGAGTTTATCTCTTTTATCAAATTCTCTTTCATTCCAGAAACATCCGTAATAATAGCATTACTTTTAAAATTATGAATATTCTTTTTTATAAACTCTACAGTGTCGTTTGGATATAGACAAATAACAACTAAATCACTTTTTTTTATTTTTTCTGAGTCACTTATATTATCACTAATAACTTTATTACTAATAGCTAAATTAAGAGTATCTCTATTATTATCGATAGCCCATATTTTATTGGGATTCAACTTTTTTAGAGATAAAGCTATTGATCCTCCTATCAATCCTAAACCTACAATAGTTACATTAAAGCCACTCAAATCCATAATTTTTACTCCTGTATATCTTTATTCATTACCTTAGCTATTTCCTTAAGAGATTTCATCATAGCATCAAATTTTTCTGGAAGAATTGACTGCTCTCCATCGCTTAATGCATTAGCAGGATCATGATGAACTTCCACTGCAATTCCATCAGCACCTACTGCTAAAGCTGCTCTAGAAAGAGGTTCTACCATCCACCATTTCCCGCTAGCATGACTAGGATCTACTATAACAGGAAGATGGCTTAATTTTTTTATAGCTAATACTGCACTTAAATCTAAAGTGTTTCTTGTGTACTTTTCAAAAGTTCTAATTCCTCTTTCACACAAAATTACATCTTCATTACCGCTGGACATAATGTATTCTGCTGACATAAGTAGTTCTTCAATAGTAGCAGATAAACCTCTTTTAAGTAAAATAGGTTTGTTTACTTTTCCTACTTCTTTTAACAGTTCAAAGTTTTGCATGTTTCTAGCTCCTACTTGTAATATATCTACGTAGTCTAGCATGCCATCTATTTGTTCTATTGCCATAACTTCTGAAACTACTGGAAGTCCTGTTATTCTTTTAGCTTCTTTTAAAAGCTTAAGACCTTCAATGCCTAATCCTTGGAAGCTGTATGGAGATGTTCTTGGCTTGTATGCCCCACCTCTTAAGCAAGTCGCTCCAGATTTCTTAACTGCTTTAGCGATTGTCATAAGTTGGCTTTCATTTTCTACAGAGCAAGGTCCGGCTATTACTGTCAACTTGTTTCCACCAATCTGTTTATTGTCAACTTGTATTAATGTATCCTCTGGATGAAAAGCTCTGCTGGCTCTTTTGTATGGTGATTGAACTCTCATTACATTATCTACACAATCTTCAACTTCAAAAATCCCTGTATCTATTTTGCTGGTATCTCCAACTACACCTATTATAGTACAGCTTTCACCATGACTTAAATGAACTGAGCAGCCAAGTTTTTCTACCTTTCTTTTTATTTTTTCTACATCATCGATTTTAGCGTCCTTTTTTAAAATTATTACCATTGATAAAACCCCCATTTTTATAAAATTTTATAAGTTAAAAAATGATAAATAAAAAAAGGACTCCATGAGTCCTTTTAAAATAAAAGAATATAATAATATAACTAACTTATATTGACTCATCTAATAATTCCATATTTATTTAACGATAAATAACCAAAGTAATAATAAAAACTTTGGCTAAAATAATATATGAAATTATTGTTTTTTAATAAGCTAGTCAAACTATTCATATTCCTATCACCTTTCACATAATATGATTTGTTGCATTAATTATAACACCTTTTGCCTGGTACTTGTCAATGCTTTATTTAAATATTTAAAAAACTGTATAATAAAATAATATTATATTACACTATTTAATAAAAAGCATATATAAATTTCAATTAAAAATTATTAAACTAATAAAATTATTAGGAGTGATTTAAATTGTTTATAGGAACTTTAAAAATACATCTCATTGCTGAATGGTGTCATTCTTTAAAGGAGAAAAGAATGATAGTAAATAAAATTATAGATAATAGTCGTCATAAATTTAATATATCAATAGGTGAAATTGAAGATTTAGATATGCATAATTCCATAATATTAGGAGTAGCTTTAGTAAGTAATAGTAAGAGACATGCAGAAAGCTCAATTCAAAATGTGCTAAATTATATTGAAACCTTAACCGAAGCAGTTATAGTAGATAGTTTTATAGAAATACTCTAATTTTACTACATATTGCATAAATAATTTTAAGTGTTTTGCTAATAATAAAGCTTGTAGTAAATATCATTTACAAGGAGGAATTTACCCATGAATAGCACTATGACTAAACAATTAGAAGCACCAAATCTAAAAATTTTAAAAGACCAATTAAACTTTGAATCATTAATTGCTAAAAAGTATAGCCAATATTCTAACAGCTGCAGTGACAATTCATTAAAGCCACTATTTGATGAAGGAATTAGAATTCATAAACAAAACTTTACTAATCTAAAGAATTATTTAGATTCACATCAGTAAAAAATAGGAGGGATATGTTATGACTGGCTTAAGCAATAAAGATATTTTACAGGATATTTTAACTACTGAAAAACATGGAATAAGCTCTTATAGCAGTGGAATAACCGAAAGTTCTTGTAACAACCTTAGAGACACTTTAGTAGGAAATTTAAAGTCTTCTGAAGAAGTTCAATACAAAGTATTTGATGCTATGAGACAAAAAGGCTGGTATACAATTAAAGATGCGCCTGAAAGTGAGATTCAGGAATTAAAAAATTCTTCGAATACTCTTATGAATGAAATACAGTAATTAAATAAGATGTCAGACATAGCTCTGACATCTATTTAATTATTTTTTATAATAATTTTGGAACTTTGTTTTTTCATTCTTTTCCCAAGGTTTATAGTTATCATACAGTTCCATTCTTTCTTTTACTGTTGGATGGTCATAATTGAATATTTTGTATATAAGACCAGGGTCATAAACAGACAAATTGCCTTTTAAATATTTAATTTCTGAGGATTTAGCAGCATCACTATCGTGAGTGATTTCTAAAGCAAATTTATCCGCTTCTAATTCTACGTGTCTAGAATAAGCATTACTTATAGGATCAGAAAAAAGCATAATTATATTTAGAATCACCACAAATAAAGGTATGACGGAAATATTATAAATGCTTTTTATGCCTATTTTACTACCATATGTTTTTATAATTATATTTACTAATTTATTTGCTATAAATAAAATTATAAATACTCCAATACATCCTAATGCTATAGACTTAGGTATATGACCTAATACATAATGTCCTAACTCATGAGCAGTAGTAAATAAAACTTCTCTGTCATTCATATTTTTTAGAGTGGTATCCCATATAACTATTCGCTTTGTGTTAAAAAGCCCTGTCATATATGCATTCATGGTATTAGTTTCTTTACTCTTATCTACCACATAAATGTTAAGATTATTTACATTACATTTTTCTGCTAAGGAAAGTATTTTTTGTTCAAGATTTTTATTAGTCATAGGAGTAAATTTATTAAATATAGGATCCATAAATACAGGATAAAGTAATGTGCTAAATATTATATATGGTATAGCGATTAGACTTACTATGTACCACCATCGTTTTTTACTTATATTTATAATGAAGAATATACCAGTAACGGTTAATGCTTCTATTAAGCCGTTAATTATCAAATATTTCAATTCTAAAGCTATCCATTGTATGAAATTCAAATTTGATAAATGTAGTATATGATTTTTAAAATATCCTCCCAATAAATAAAATGGAAAATATAATATAAAGTTAATTATTGTATAGCATAAATAAAATACAAAGGCTGAAATGTACTTATTACTAATTCTATATTCTATCTTACTGATGATTTTCTGTGAAATTCCAGAAAAAATTATTAAACATGGAATTAATATGCTTAGCGCAGTGCTACATAGCCAAATTATTACTGAAATTCTATAATTATACGCAGCTAAATTATCTTTGTTATTCAGATTTAAATTTGATATATTTATAAAATTGTATATAAATAAGGCTGAAGATACTAATATAACTAATATGTAAGCTAATATAGTCTTCTGTTTTTTCAGAAGTTTTGTCACAATTATCCCCTCTTTGCTTTAGATATATCATTTAATGCTTTGGAAATATATTCAATATCATCTTTAGTATTAAAATATCCTAAACTTATCCTTATAGTTCCTTCTGGAAATGTGCCTAAGGTTTTGTGAGCTAGCGGAGAACAATGAAGACCGCATCTTGTCATTATTCCATATTCACTATCTAATATGTAAGCGGCTTCTGAAGCATCTATATTATCCATATTTATAGAGAAAACGCTTAATCTATTGTTTATATCCTTAGATCCATATAAATTTACTCCTTTAATATTCATAACGTTATCTAGAAAAATTTTCCCTAAAAGTTTTTCATGCTCATATATATTTTCAATACCACGAGCTTTTATCCATTTCAAGGAAGCATTAAGTCCAATTATTCCTGGAACATTTAATGTTCCGCTTTCGAATTTGTCTGGAAGTATGTCTGGTTGAATAAGAGCTTCTGAAAAGCTGCCAGTACCTCCTTCTTTTAAAGTATCTAATTTAGCTGCAAAATCTTCTCTTAGTATAATAGCACCAATACCTTGAGGACCAAGTAAGCCTTTATGTCCAGTAAGGGGTAATGCAGCTAGCCTTAAATCATTAAAGTTTATTGGGAGAATGCCTGCACTCTGGGCGCTGTCTATTACATAATAAATATTGTATTTTTTAGCTATAGCAGCTATTTCATCTATTGGCATAATACTGCCCGAAACATTAGATACATGAGTTACTAAAATTAGCTTTGTAGAAGAATTTATTGATTTTTCTAAATCTTTTAAGTTAATTAATCCCTGTTTATTGCAAGGGACAATGCTGTGATTAATCCCTTTATTCAAAAGCGTATGAATTGGTCTAATAACAGCATTGTGTTCCATAGAAGTTATAATTACGTGCTCTCCTTTTTTTAGAAATCCTTTTAAAATAACATTTAAACTTTCAGTAATATTAGTTGTAAAAACAACATTTCTTGGTTCATCAAAGTTAAACATCTCACAAATTAGTTCTCTAGTTTCATATACGATTCTGCTGGTGGAATAGGAACTTTGATAATTTCCTCTTCCAACATTAGCACCTATATTAGTTAAATAATCATATACTGCATCACCAACTTCTTTTGGCTTAGGAAAAGTTGTAGATGAATTGTCTACATAAATTTTTCTCATACGCATATCTCCTGTAAAAATAAATAATTAAGGTCTGTTTAGAGATCATTATAAAATTCGTCTCCCTCTTCACTAGTACACCCGTAGTCAATTAAAATTGCAGTTCCATCGATTTTTCCCCAGGAACTAGCGGACTCAATATCGTCCTTTAAGAGCAAGAAATTTCTTGTTAATCTCATTATATCTGAATATGCTTCCTCTTCATTACGTATATTTTTTAAATTTACCTTTTTCAACGAGGAATCAATAGATTTTAGAGGAACAGCTCTAGGCATTACCAGCATATCTGGTTTATGCCAAATTATAGGGCAAAGATATTTTTTGTATTTTTCACCACAATGCTTAAAAACATAGAGTTCTACTTTATTTTGATATAAACCCTCCATGCCTTTAGCTATTTTAATCACATATTTATCGTTTATAGCAAATACTTTTCGGCTTATGCCTTCACCTAGATATAAAAACCTTTTACTTATTTCATAAGTGCTCATTTTATAGATATCACTAAAAGTTAATTTTGAATCTATCATAATTACATCACCTACATATAGCTTATTAAAGCATAATGAGGTTTGACACTTTATTTATAGTAAATATAATTTCATTATAATGCATTATTTTTTTTATGTAAAACATTAGTGAATTTATATTAACCTTTTACATAATCATGAATACCATACTATTGTGTTAACAAAATTCAATTTATAATAAAAAATATTATAGAGGTGAAATTAATGTACGATTACAGAAACTTTGACCATAACAATGTACCTTTTGATGAAATAAGTGAAACTGATTTAAAGTCACAAAATATGCTGCTTGCAAGAGCATATATAATAAATCAGCCTTATGGTGAATTGTATTCTCCTAAAGAAGCGTTACACAAAGGAAGTGTTTTTACAAACATGCCTATTAACTATGAAATGAAAAAATATAGATAGGAGGACTTGTAAATGAAAGAAATGTATAAATTAGACGAAGGCAAAAGAAAATTGCTGAGTCAGATTAGAGAATTGCATTTTATGTCTGTGGACTTAAATTTATATTTAGATAATTTTCCAACTTGTGAAAAAGCTGCAGCAAAATATAATGAAACGGTTAAAGAATTGGATATGCTAAGAAAAAAATACGAAGACAATTACGGGCCCTTTGTAAATTTTGGCTATTTTTCAAGTAAGCTGCCTTGGCAATGGGTAGATGAGCCTTGGCCTTGGCAAATATGTGAATAGGAGGAAAAAGTATGTGGTTATACCAAAAGGACTTACAGCATCCTGTAAATATAAAAAATAAAGATTTAAAAATGGCGAAGTTTCTTATAACTCAATATGGAGGACCAGATGGTGAATTAAGTGCTTCATTAAGATATTTGAATCAAAGATACACTATGCCAACAGGCAAAACAAAGGGACTTCTAAATGATATAGGAACAGAAGAGTTAGCTCATTTAGAAATAATGGCAACGATGGTATATCAGCTTATGGATGGAGCCACAGTTGAAGAACTAAAAGAAGCTGGATTAGGTGGACACTATGCTCAGCATGGCAGAGCATTGTTTTTTAATGATGCCAATGGAGTACCCTGGACTGCAGCATATATTCAAACTAGCGATAGTCCTGTGGTAGATTTACATGAAGATATGGCGGCTGAACAAAAAGCAAAAATTACTTATGAACATTTAATAAACTTAACAGATGATAATGATATAAAGGATGTATTAAAATTTCTATGGGCTAGAGAAGTAGTTCATTATCAAAGATTTGGTGAAGCGCTGGATGATGTTTACGATCTGTTAAACTCGAAGAAAATATTTATTTAATTAATATTTTATACAAGAAGTGGTGCAAAAATGCACCATTTTTTATTAAAGAAGTTTGAAATTTTAATTATTAATTGAAATTAATAGTATAATATGCTAATTTACAATATATAAGTAAATTTATTAATGGAGAGGTATTTATGAATAAAAGCATATTAATTGTTGAGGATGAAGAAAGAATGAGAAAATTAATAGGAGATTATTTAAAAAGAGAGGGATATACATATATAGAAGCCTCCAACGGAATTGAAGCTATAAATTTATTTAAGAATAATAATATAGATTTAATAATTTTAGACGTAATGATGCCTTTTTTAGATGGATTTGAAGTATGTAAAAGCATAAGAAAAAATTCTAATACACCCATAATAATGCTTACAGCTAGGTCTGAAGAGGATGATAAACTTTTAGGCTATGAATTTGGGGCAGATGATTATATAACAAAACCTTTTAGTCCTAAAATACTAATGGCAAAGATAAAGGCGATATTTAATAGAGTTGATTCTATAAATTCAACAGAAAATTCTACATTCAACATGGATGGATTGGTTATAGACGAATTATCTCATGATGTAAAAGTAGATGGACAAGAAGTCATTCTATCCCCTAAGGAATATGAACTCTTATTGTATTTAGTCAAGAATAAAGGGATGGCTCTGACAAGAACACAAATATTAGATAGTGTGTGGGGAATTGATTACTATGGTGACACACGTACAGTGGATACTAATATCAAAAGAATAAGGGAAAAGCTTGGTGATAAAGCAGACTTTATAACAACTATAAGAGGAAGCGGCTATAGATTTGAGGTGAAAAAATGAAAGGAAGCATATCTAAGAAATTATTTATTGTAACAGCTATATTTCTCTCTCTGTTTATTCTATTGACTATGCTTTTTCAATCTATGTTTTTCGAAAAGTTTTATATGAACATGAAATTAAAAGCTTTTAGTTCAAATGTCCAGCATCTTTATAGCACTTATTCAGATGAGTTTAAAAGCGGTACAGAATTAATGGATATGATGAAGGAATTTGAGGTGAAAAATAATGCCACTATAGTTATATTAGATAGCCAAGGTGTGCCAAAATATTCAACAAGTAACATACAAGAGGATGACACAAGCAAATCTAACACTATAATAAAAATATTATATGAATGGTATTATGTATCATCAAAATCTTTAAATGATATAAAATCCAGTAAAAAAGTTTATACCACTATGTATAATGACCCCGATTTTAATACGAATAATATAATTTGTGTAGTTCCACCACTAAAATCTACAGATACGGATTTGGTAGTTGCTGTAAGCTCTCTTCAGCCAATACAGGAAGCTTCTGGAGTAATCAAACTGTTTTATGTATATATTTTTATAGCAATGCTTTTCTTAATATTAATATTATCTAGAGTTTATTCAAATATGATTTCTAAACCTTTAGTTAAGCTTAATAATACTGCAGTTAAAATGGCCGATATGGATTTTCAAATAAAATGTGATGTTAAGAGTGATGACGAACTTGGGAGTTTAGCGAATGCACTAAATTTCTTATCTGCTAGATTGGGGTTAGCTTTAAAAGATTTACAAGAAAGGAACACACAACTAGAAAAAGATATTGAAAAAGAAAGAAATTTGGAGAGAATGAGAAAAGAATTTGTTGCTGGAGTTTCTCATGAATTAAAAACGCCTATTTCGCTCATATCTGGATATGCTGAAGGACTTAAAGATAATATTGTTGATGATGAATCCAAGGATTTTTATATTGAAGTCATAATGGATGAAGCAAACAAAATGAATTCTTTAGTTAAGGATATGCTGGATTTATCACAGCTTGAAAGCGGGTCCTTTAAGCTTGTTCCAGAAAACTTTTATATAGATAAATTATTAAAAATGGCATTAAATAAGCATTCCCAATTTATTTCTCAAAAAAACATAAATTTAAATGTAAGTATTGAAGAAGAAACCTTAGTATATGGTGATCCTAAAAGAATTGAGCAAGTTATAACCAATTTTTTAACTAATGCTGTAAGGCACTGTGATGAGAACGGGATAATGAAAGTAAACAGTTACTCAAAAGATGATAAACTCATAGTTGAAATTGAAAATAGCGGTGAAAATATACCGGAAGAAGATTTGGAAAATATTTGGGATAAATTTTATAAGGTAGATAAATCAAGAATAAGAATAGCTGGTGGTACTGGACTTGGTTTATCAATAGTAAAAAATATACTATTACTTCACAATAGTACTTTTGGAGTACAAAATAGAAAACATTCTGTATGCTTCTATTTTTCTTTAAATAAAGTTAAAGAGCTTTCTATAAAAGATTAATCTTTTATAGAAAGCCTCCATCAACAGTCAATATTTGTCCTGTTATATAAGATGAATCTCCACTGCAAAGAAAACTAACAGCTTTAGCTACCTCATCAGCTTTACCAAACCTTCCTAAAGGAATTTCATCTATTAGCTCTTTTTCTTCATCAGAGCTCATCCATCTATTCATAGCGGTATCTATAACTCCTGGAGCCACTGCGTTAACTCTTATTTTACTCATAGCAAGTTCTTTAGAAAGAGCTTTTGTAAAAGCATTAATAGCTCCTTTGGTAGTTGAATATATCACTTCACAGGAAGCACCGCTTACACCCCATATTGATGAAATATTAACTATATTCCCTTCACCGCTTTTTAACATAGGATTAATAACTAAGTTACACATATTGATGATACCTTTGAGATTTATATTTATAATTTCATCCCATTCGTTTTTATTCATATCCATGAAAAGTCCTATTTTTGATATTCCTGCGTTATTTACCAGTATATCGATTTTACCGAACTTTTCTGTAATATAGTTTATTGCTTCTATACAGCTTTCATAATTACCAACATTCCAAGCTTTTGCTATAGCATATCCACCTGATTTTAAAATTTCATTTAATGTTTCCTCTGCTCCATCTTTATCCTTAGAATAATTTATTATAACTGAAGCACCCTTAGAGGATAGCTCTAAAGCAATAGCTTTTCCTATACCTCTTGAAGCTCCTGTAACTATTGCCACCTTACCTGATAAATTCAAAGTTTTTTCCTCCATATAAATAAAATATTGATCAAAGTAATTATACAAGCAAAAAACAGCCTATACAAGGCTGCTTTAATATTTATTAATACAATGTACCTATATCTTTTCTATGGTACATGCCATCAAATTTAACTAATTTCAAATTTTTATAAGCTTCTGATATAGCTTCTTCAAGATTAGTTCCTTGAGAAACTACAGAAAGTACTCTTCCACCAGAAGTTATCATTTCCTTTTCTTCATTTAATGATACTCCAGCGCAAAATACCTTGCCGCTGTTCATGTTATTTACATGTATCTGCATTCCCTTTTCGTAGCTGCCTGGATATCCTTTTGAAGCGGCCACTATGCAACAGCTGTGTTCTTTTTTCCATCTTAAATTAAAAGCTTTTAAATCCAACTTTAGGGCACTATTAACAAGCTCTAAAAGATCACTTTCCATTAATGGCAATACTGCCTGTGTTTCTGGATCTCCAAGTCTCACATTATACTCTAGTAAATATATTCCTTTTTTCGTAATCATTAAACCAAAGAATATTATACCCCTATAATCCAAATGTTCGCTTTTTATTCCATTCAAAGTGGGGAGCAATATGTCATCATTAAAAGCCTTTAATACTTCTTCGCTGCAATAAGGATTAGGAGCAATAGCACCCATTCCACCTGTATTAGGACCTTTATTCTCATCAAATATTTGCTTATGATCCTTAGCAGATATAAAAGGAAGAATTGTTTCTCCATCGGTTATAGATAATATGGAAGCCTCTACTCCATCCAAGAATTCTTCTATAACTATTTTCTTACCAGAACCACTAAAAATATCATTAATCATAAAATCTTTAATGGTGTCCTCTGCTTCTTTTACCTCAGAAGTTATAACTACACCCTTTCCAGCAGCAAGTCCGTCGGCCTTTATAACTATTGGATAATCACAATTTCTAACATATTTAAGCGCTGAATCTAAATCGTGAAAGCTTTCATAAGCAGCAGTTTTAACTCCATATTTTTTCATAAAGTTTTTGGCATATATCTTGCTTCCCTCTAATTTTGCAGCTTCAGCCGAAGGACCAAAAATTTTAAGCCCTTTGTTTTTAAATACATCAACAATTCCCTTTGTTAATGGATCTTCTGGACCAACTATAGTAAGTTCAACATTATTATTTTGTGCAAATAAAGCTAGCTCTTCAAAAGATGATATATGGATATTCTTACATTTGTTTTCATAATGAGTTCCACCATTTCCTGGTGCGCAATAAACTGTTTCTACATTAGGATTTTGAGCAATTTTATATGCAATTGCATGTTCTCTTCCGCCAGAACCTATAACTAAAATATTCATATTACACCTCAATTAATGTTTAAAATGTCTTATTCCAGTAAACACCATAGATATTCCATGCTTATTACAAGCTTCTATGGAATCTTTATCTCTTATAGAACCACCTGGTTGAATTATGGCTTTTATTCCATACTTAGCAGCTTCTTCTACTACGTCGTTAAAAGGAAAAAATGCATCAGACGCCAGCACTGTAGCACCTTCTCCTCTTTTTAGGGCATCTATGGTAGGCCATATTCTATTTACCTGACCGCCACCAATTCCTACTGCCTTTTTATCCTTAACAACAACAATAGCGTTGGACTTAACATATTTTACTACCTTCATTCCAAAAATGATATTTTCAATTTCTTCTTTAGTTGGCTCTTTTTCAGTAACAATATTCAAGTTATCTATAAGATTTCTATCTTCTGATTGTACCAGCAGTCCACCATCTACAGAAACTAAGGTTCTCTTATTCATTGGGAGAGTATTGCATTTTAGTACTCTTAAGTTTTTCTTAGTTTTTAAAACTTCTAAAGCATCTTCATCATAATCAGGTGCAATAACTACTTCTAAAAATATTTTAATCATTTCTTCAGCTGTAGCTTTATCAAGTTTTCTATTTACAGCAACTATTCCACCAAATATAGATACTGGATCACATTCATAAGCTTTTACATAAGAATCGTAAACACTTTCTCCAACTGCTACACCACAAGGAGTGTTATGTTTAAGTCCACAACAGGCTATTTCTTCGAATTCTGATACAACTTTCCATGCTATATCTACATCTTTAATATTATTGTATGAAAGTTCTTTACCATTTAAAAATTCGAAATCTTTAAGAGAACCTCTGTTTGCAGCATCTACATAATATGCAGCACTCTGATGAGGATTTTCACCATATCTTAATACAGAATTTTTTCTATAAGAAACAGTGTAATATTCAGGATAATCTTCCTCATCTAATAGAAAATCACTTATTGCCGCATCATAGGCAGAGGTTAGATTGAATACCTTACCTGCAAGCTTCTTTCTAGTATTAAAACTTATAGCATTATTTTCTTTAAGTTCATCAATAATTACTGTATAATCACTTGTATCAGATATAACAACAACATCTCTAAAATTTTTAGCTGCAGATCTTAGCATAGTAGGACCGCCGATATCTATGAATTCTATCTTTTCCTCAAAGGATATATCAGCATTTACTTTTTCAAAGAAAGGATATAAATTAACCACTACCATATCAATAGTATCTATGCCCTTTTCTTTTAATGTTTTCATGTGCTCTTCATTATCTCTAATAGCTAATATTCCACCGTGTATCATAGGATTAAGAGTCTTAACTCTTCCGTCAAGCATTTCAGGAAAATTAGTTACTTCACTTACTTCTATAACCTTAATACCACTTTCTTTAAGATATTTATATGTACCTCCGGTAGATATAATTTCAACTCCTATACTATCTAAGAACTTACTAAGTTCTAGTATGCCATCCTTTTTAAAAACACTAATAAGCGCCCTTTTTAACATAATGCCCTCCTGATTTGATAAATATTAATAAGAAATTAAAGAATTCTTACTTTTTTATTCTCAACACTTACCTTATTTTCAGAAATAAGTTTCAGTGCTGAAGGAAGAGCTACATGCTCTTCTACTAATACTCTTTTTTGAAGAGTTTCTGCATCGTCTTCATAATAAACTGGAACAGTTCTTTGAAGAATTATTGGTCCTGTATCTGTACCTTCATCTACGAAATGAACAGTGCATCCTGATACCTTTACTCCTGCATCTATAGCCGCTTTATGAACTTTTATTCCATACATTCCATTCCCGCAAAAACTTGGTATTAAAGATGGATGTATATTTATAATTTTATCTTTAAAGTGCTTAAGAATATCACCTTTAAGTATTGAAAGAAATCCTGCTAATACAATAAAATCTACATCATCTTTTATCACTTCAAATATTTTTTCTGAGAGGCAGTCTGCATAATCTTTTTTATTGAAAACGTAAGTTTTAATACCGTGTTTTTCAGCCCTTTCAATTCCATAGGCACTTTCTTTATCTGATATAACATATTTTATATTACAATTAAGTCCTTTGTTTTCTATAGCATCAATAATAGATTGAAGGTTGCTTCCACTTCCAGAAATTAAAACTGCTATTCTAAGCAAACCCCTTCACCTCCGGCTTTAACATAGCCTATTTTGTAAGCTTTTTCTCCAAAACTTATTAAATCTTTTATTATTTTTTCAGCATCTTCTCCTTTAACACATAATACAAAACCTATACCCATATTAAAGGTATTGTACATATGTTCTTCACTAGCCCCAAGTTCTATCATCTTATTAAAAATAGACGGAATTGGGTAGCTATCCTTTTTTATAACTGCTGTAAATTTATCTTTAAACATTCTTGGAACATTTTCAATAAATCCTCCTCCAGTTATATGTGCCATCCCTTTTATATCATATTTTTCTAGTAAATTTAATACCGGCTTAACATAAATTTTTGTAGGAGTTAATAGAACTTCGCCAATTTTTTTACCATCAAATTCTTCATCTAGATTTTGAAACAATTTTCTCACTAATGAAAAACCGTTACTGTGAATTCCAGAAGAAGCAATACCAATTAATGTATCACCTTCACTAATCTTAGAACCATCTATAATTTTTTCTTTATCTACTACACCTAAAGCAAAACCAGCTATATCATATTCCCCTTCTCTGTAAAAACCAGGCATTTCTGCAGTTTCGCCACCAACTAAGGAAGCTTCTGAGGCTAAACAGCCATCTGAAACTCCTTTAACTAGTTCTGCAGCCACTTTAGCTTCAAGTTTTCCGCAAGCTATATAGTCAAGAAAAAATAAAGGCTTTGCACCGTGACATAGTATATCATTTACGCACATAGCTACGCAGTCTATTCCAACTGTATCGTATTTCTTTAATCTGAAAGCTATATCTAGTTTTGTGCCAACACCATCTGTTCCTGATACAAGAACTGGTTTTTTATAGCCTTCTGGTATCTCTACTAAGGAAGCAAAGCTTCCAATACTATTTAACACATGAGAGCTTAGAGTTTTTGCAGCATAATTCTTAATAAGATTTACTGATTTGTATCCTTCTTCTATATCTACTCCTGAATCCTTGTAAGTAATCATTTTGCTTCCTCCTAATTTTCCATTCTTTCTTTAGAATTTTCTATTGGTGTAGCTACTGGGTATATTCCACTAAAACAACCTAAACAATAATCTTCTTTATTACCTATGGATTTTAAAATTCCATCGATACTTATATATCCGAGTGAATCGGCACCTATGGTTTCTCTAATTTCATCAATAGTAGAATTGGCTCCAATTAAATCTTTTCTGTAAGGTGTATCTATACCAAAATAACAAGGATACTTGACTACTGGTGAAGAAACTCTAAAATGAACTTCTTTTGCTCCAGCTTTACGAAGTGCATCTACTAGTTTTCTGCTGGTAGTTCCTCTTACTATAGAGTCATCTATGAGCACTACTCTTTTACCTTCAACATTAACCTTTAAAACATTTAATTTCAATGATACAGCTCTTTCTCTAAGTTCCTGAGATGGAGCTATAAAAGTTCTTCCAACATATTTGTTTTTTATAAATCCTATGCCAAAAGGTATTCCAGAGGCTTCAGCATATCCTACAGCAGCTGCTATGCCTGAATCAGGAACTCCAACTACTATATCTGCTTCCACTGGAGACTCATTGTATAAAATCTTACCTGCTTTTACACGTGATTCGTATACATCAACTCCGTCAATTATACTATCTGGCCTAGCAAAGTAAATATATTCAAAGGTACAAGTAGCACACTTAGTCTTTTCAGAAGGATTAATAGATTTAAGACCTGATTCATCAATTATTACTATTTCACCAGGATTTACATCTCTAACAAGCTCAGCACCAACAGAGTCCAAAGCGCAGCTTTCAGAAGTTAATATATAGCTATTATCAATTTTTCCTATACATAAAGGTCTTATGCCATTGGGATCTCTTACACCAATAAGTTTATCTTCTGTTAAAATAACTATTGCAAAAGATCCTTTTATTGCCTGAACTGCATTAAAAACTGCATTTTCAATTCCTTTTTTGGCGCCTTTAGCTATTAGATTGAGAACTACCTCAGTATCTATAGATGTCTGAAAAATACATCCTCCATCCTCTAATAACTCTCTAACTACATCAGCATTTACTAAATTCCCATTGTGAGCAATAGCCATTGATCCTAACTTGGATTTTGATACAAGAGGCTGAGCGTTGGCAACGGTACTAGAGCCTGTGGTTGAGTATCTTACGTGTCCAATAGCAGCTTTACCTTTTAGTTTACTTAAATTATTTTCGTTAAACACATCGCAGACTAATCCCATATCCTTATGGCACTCTAGAGATTTCCCATCTGAAACTGTTATTCCAGCGCTTTCTTGACCTCTGTGTTGAAGTGCATATAAACCGTAATATGTAATATTAGCCACGTCTAAATCATCGTTAGAATATATTCCAAAAACGCCGCACTCTTCCTTGAATTTATCTATTAACTCATTTTTCATACCATAAGCCCCTTTAAAATTATTTGCTCTTAGTAATTCTATTTAAAATTTCTATATAAGCTTCTTTAACATTACCCATATCTCTTCTGAATCTATCCTTATCAAGCTTTTCATTAGTTACTGCATCCCAGAATCTGCAAGTATCTGGAGATATCTCATCTGCTAATATTATTTCTCCATTATATCTTCCAAATTCTAATTTAAAATCTATTAATTTAATACCTAATTTTAAGAAGAATTCTTTTAATACTTCATTTACCTTAGCTGTGATTTCATATATTTTATTTAATTCTTCAAAAGAAGCAAGACCTATTGCAACAGCATGATGATCATTTATTAATGGATCTCCTAAATCATCATTTTTATAACAAATTTCATAAACCGTAGTCTTTAATTCATAACCTTCATTTAAACCAAGTCTTTTTGCCATGCTTCCGGCAGCTACATTACGAACTATAACTTCTACAGGAACAATTTCTACCTTTTTGCAAAGCTGTTCTCTATCGCTCAATTTTTTTATAAAATGTGTTTTTACTCCATGCTCAGCAAGTAATTCAAATAGCATAGATGTAATAGTATTGTTCATAACTCCCTTTGAATCTATCTGACCTTTTTTTTCTCCATTGAAAGCTGTAGCATCATCCTTATAGTAAACAACAACCTCATTTTCCTTATCAGTCTTAAAAACCTTCTTTGCTTTTCCTTCATACATTAATTCTAAATTTTCCATTAAAATTCAACTCCTTCTTCATTTTCTTCTATAAATTTCTTTTTCATAGTTAATCTAAATTCTTTTAATTCTTTAGCTAAATCCTCGTATTTTAATGAAAGCATTTGTACTGCTAGCATTCCAGCATTATAACTGTTATTTATCCCAACAGTAGCTACAGGTATTGATTTAGGCATCTGGACTATTGAAAGGAGTGAATCCATTCCATTTAACGCTGCATTTATAGGTACTCCTATTACAGGTTTTGTAGTATGCGATGCGATTACTCCTGGTAAGTGAGCTGCAAGACCAGCACCTGCTATTATACAATCGTAATTTTCTTCTTCTAGCTTATTTAAAACTTCCATTAATTTTTCTGGAACTCTATGAGCAGATAAAATAAATGCCTTATATTCTACTCCAAATTCCTTAAGTGCAGTAGCTGCACCTTTCATAATTTCTTTATCTGATTTGCTTCCGAAAATTATTGCAACTTTCATGTTACTCCTCCTATTAATCTACTATTTAAAATAATTTATACCAGCTTCAAATATTTTCTGATCCTTTAGTCCTGGAACATTTTTATGAATATTTTCGCCTATTCTTTCACTGTGTCCCATTTTCCCAAGCACTCTTCCGTCTGGACTTGTTATTCCTTCTATAGCAAACATAGAACCATTAGGATTATAAGGCATGGAACTTGTAACATTCCCATCATCATCTACATATTGAGTTGCTACCTGACCATTTTGAAGTAAACTTTCTATAACTTTTTTAGGTGCCACAAATCTTCCTTCACCATGAGAAACAGGGATTTTATAAATATCTCCAACATTAACGTTATTAAACCAAGGTGATAAATTCGATGTAATTTTAGTATTAACCATACAAGATACATGACGTCCTATATTATTGTAGGTTAACGTTGGGCAATTCTCATCTATATCTAATATTTCTCCGTAGGGAACCAATCCTAGTTTTATTAATGCCTGGAATCCGTTACAAATTCCAAGAACTAATCCGTCTCTATTTTTTATAAGATCCATGACAGCATCTTTAAGCTTAGGATTTCTAAACACATTAGCTATAAATTTGCCTGAACCTTCAGGTTCATCTCCTGCACTGAATCCTCCAGGAATCATAAGTATCTGAGAATTTCTTATGCATTTTTCCATAGCAGTTACTGAATCTTCTACATCAGAGGATGTATTATTTTTGAATACTAAAGTAGTCACATTTCCACCAGCCCTTTCAAAGGCTCTAGTAGAATCATACTCACAATTAGTACCAGGGAAAACAGGAATAAACACCTTAGGAGAAACTAGTTTTATAGTTGGAGATTTTTGGATTTCCACTTTTGAATAAACATTTGGGGTATAGGCAATTTTTTCTTCCTTTGTCTCGCAAGGAAATACAACTTCTAATGGACTTCTCCATTTTTCTATTAAATCTTCTAATCCCATTTCTATATTATTGATAGTTATATAAGATTTATCTTGAGTACTTCCAATTTCTAAGTAAGAGTCCTCTTTTATAAATTTACTTAAATCAATATTGTTCCCAACTTCTAATAAGAAAGAACCATATAATGGGCTAAATAAATCTTCGCTAAATGTTGAAGAATTGAAACTGAAACCTATTTTATTACCAAAACACATCTTTGATATGGCCTCACATATTCCACCATATCTTATAGTATGACAAGATTTAATTAACTTATTATTAGCCATCTTATTTATAGCAATATAGTTTTCCTTAAGTTTTTGAAAATCAGGTAACATATTTTTATCTATAGGAGTTTTAATAAGTATAACTCTACTATCTACATTTTTAAATTCTTGTGATATCACATTATGACTATCCTCTATGACATCTACTGCAAAAGCTGTTAGTGTAGGAGGAACATCTAGATCATTAAAACTTCCAGACATGCTGTCTTTTCCTCCAATAGCAGCAATTTCTAATGCTTCTTGAGCATAAAATGCGCCTAGAAGACTTGCGAATGGCTTACCCCATCTTTCTGGACTTTCGCCTAGTCTTTCAAAATATTCTTGAAAAGTTAATTTTATATTTTTATAATTACCTCCAACAGCCACTACTCTTGATACTGCCTCTACTACAGCATACAAAGCACCATGAAAAGGACTTAATTTAGCAAGTTGCGGGTTGAAACCAAAAGACATTATTGTGGACGTACTGGTATTTCCCTTTAATACAGGAACTTTACAAACCATAGCTTCAGCTGGAGTTAACTGATATTTACCTCCAAAAGGCATAAGCACTGTGCCAGCTCCTATGGTACTATCAAATCTTTCAGAAAGTCCCTTTTGGCTGCACACATTTAAATCTTCCATAACAGAGAACCATTTTTCTTTAATATTTTTCTCAGCTTCTGCTTTAAAATATTCATCTATTTTGCCTGGAGCATTTATCTTAACATCAGTATAAGACTTAGCACCATTTGTATTTAGAAAGTTTCTATCAATGTCTACAATTACTTCATCATTCCACAACATAGTTAATCTATTGTTGTTAGTAACTTCTGCTACCACTGTGGCTTCAAGATTTTCTTCAGTAGAAAAATTTATAAATTTTTCAATATTTTCAGGAGCTATAACTACGGCCATTCTCTCCTGTGATTCAGAGATAGCCAGTTCTGTTCCATCTAAACCTTCATATTTTTTAGGTACTAAGTCTAAATTTATTTTTAGTCCATCTGCTAGCTCTCCTATAGCTACAGAAACTCCACCTGCCCCAAAGTCGTTACATCTTTTTATTAATGTGCTTACTTCTTCTCTTCTGAACAACCTCTGAATTTTTCTTTCCGTAGGAGGATTGCCCTTCTGTACTTCTGCACCACATTCTGAAATTGACTTTTCAGTATGCTTTTTAGATGAACCTGTGGCTCCACCACAGCCATCTCTTCCTGTTCTTCCACCTAAAAGCACAAC
This sequence comes from Clostridium sp. 19966, assembly GCF_032335695.1. Classification (NCBI taxonomy): domain Bacteria; kingdom Bacillati; phylum Bacillota; class Clostridia; order Eubacteriales; family Clostridiaceae; genus Clostridium; species Clostridium sp. 19966. The sequence goes on along the minus strand of NZ_JACTOJ010000005.1, from coordinate 108,686 downwards.
AATGTCACCAGGTGCTGGAATTTGTCTAACTACATTTTTCTCTGGAGCAGCACCTATAACAGCTCCTATTTCCATTCTTTTTGCAATATAGCCTTCATCATATATTTCTGTAACCATTCCAGTACTAAGTCCTATTTGATTTCCGTAGGAGCTATAACCGTGAGCTGCTTCAGTAGTTATCTTCTTTTGTGAAAGCTTTCCAGGTAATGTTTCAGAAAGCTTCTTTCTGGGATCACCACTTCCAGTTACTCTCATAGCTTGATATACATAAGCCCTGCCGGATAAAGGATCTCTTATAGCTCCGCCTAAGCAAGTAGCAGCTCCTCCGAAAGGCTCTATTTCAGTTGGATGGTTATGAGTTTCATTTTTAAACATTATAAGATAGTTTTCATTAACTCCATCTATATTAACTGGAACTTTTATACTACAAGCATTTATTTCATCGGACTCATCTAAATTTATTAATAAGCCTTTTTTCTTAAGGTCTTTAGCAGCTAAAGTAGCAAGATCCATTAATGTTATAGGTTTCTCAACTTTTCCAGTGTTAACACTTTCTCTACATTTTTTATATAATTCATAGCTGTCCTCAATTGGCGATGAAAATTCTCCACCTTCAATATTTATGGATTGAATCTCAGTAGAAAAAGTAGTGTGCCTGCAATGATCTGACCAATAAGTATCCAACACTCTAATTTCAGTAATAGTTGGATTCCTTTTTTCAATATTTTTAAAGTAATCCTTGCAAAGGCTAAGATCCTTTATTGTCATTGCTAAATTTAATTTTTGGTGAAGTTTTTTAAGGGATGCTTCATCCAGTGTGATAAATTCATTTAAAACTTCTACTTTTTCAGGAATATCGTATTCTTGTTCAAGCTTTTCAGGCTTAAAAAGTTCTGCTTCTCTTGAATCCACTGGATTTATATAGTATTTTTTTATTTTTTCAGAGTCATCTTTAGTGATGTTACCAGAAATTAGAACGACCTTGCTGGTATGTACAATAGGTCGCTTTCCTTTAATTATCAGCTGAATGCACTGAATGGCTGAATCAGATCTTTGATCGTATTGACCCGGTAAATATTCAGTAGCAAAAACATACTCATTTTCTTTTTTAGGGAGCTCTTCTATATAGATATTGTCTACAGTTTTTTCTGCGAAAATTGAATTTACAGATGTTAAAAATTCATTTTTAGATAACCCTGATATGTCATAGCAATTTAATATTCTTATTGAATTTATAGAATGGATGTTTAAATTCTCCTTAAGGTCCATAAAAAGATTTTGTGCTTCTACATCGAATCCAGATTTTTTTTCAACGTAAACTCGTTGCACTAAATTATTCATATGCTTCCTCCTCTTATCTTCACTAAAAACAAAATTTAAAAGACCGTAGGTATGAGTAAATCCTACGGCATGAAAAAAAGAGGTAACAATAAAATTTCTACGTTCCCAAGGATTTACCCATAGTAAAAAGTTTACGGCTTTTTGTAGAAACTCCTGTTCCATATTAACAGGAATATATGGATAAAATTTATTAACTTTTGATATTATAGTATCATTGAGCAGTAAAAAAGTCAATAATTAAAATTATATATCATATATTGTTCGTATCATATCGAACAATATCATATTATAAAAAATAATTAATACGATATTATTCTCATTATATAAATAAGAATTTATCAAAATTTTATTAAAAAATACTTAAATATTATAAAAAGCTGTATCTATCATTTTCTATTAATAGTTTACAGCTTCCTGATCATAATTCTATATTTTTCAATACATAAAAATATAGAATTTAAACACTATTTATTTTTTAAGATTTCTGCGATGGCTGCTATGTTCCCTAAACTTGAAATAGCCTCATTAGGAAGTATAAGCTTATTAGCAGGATTCTTTGCCATCTCTTGGAGAGCCTCTATCTGTTTTAATGCTATTACTGTTTCATTAGTTCCGGATTCAATTATGGCAGCATTAACTTTTCTTATAGCTTCTGACTGAGCATTAGCTATAGCTTCTATAGCTTTAGCTTTTCCCTCAGCTTCCAATAGTTGAGATTCCTTTAATCCTTCTGCTTTTCTTATATTAGCTTCTTTCTCAGCTTCAGCAGTTAAAATTTTTGCTTGCTTTTCTCCTTCAGCTTTTGCTATATCCGACTGTTTCTCTCCTTCAGCCTGAAGTATTACAGCTCTTTTATCTCTTTCAGCTTTCATCTGCTTTTCCATAGCCTCTTGTATTTCCTTAGGTGGTATTATATTCTTTATTTCTACAGATAATATTTTTATTCCATAAGCGTCAGTAACTTCATCAATTATTTCAAGGAGCCTCATGTTTATTCTATCTCTTCCAGATAGTACTTCATCCAAGGTCATATCTCCTACTATGTTTCTCATATTTGTGATAGTAGAATATACTATACCACTTTTATAATTTTCAATATTATATACAGCATCTTTAGCGTTCATAACTTTGAAGAATATAACGTTATCAATAGATATTTTTACATTATCCTTAGTTATAACATTTTGAGGATCTATCTCTAGTATCTGTTGCTTAGTTGAAACTCGTCTTCTTACATAATCAGCAAAAGGTATTACAAAATGCCATCCTGGTTCTAAGATTTTATAAAATTGCCCTACTCTTTCTAATACATAAACGTATCCCGTATTAACCACTTTTATGGAAGATGATAATACGATTAATATCACAATTAATACAATAAGCCCTATAAACCATCCCATATAAATCCATCCTTCCTACATTTTTTTAACAATAATTTTATTGCCTTCTATATTAGTTATTTTAATTCGTTCACCTTTTTTTATATTCTCTCCTTCGTTTTTTACTGTCCAATATATTCCGTCTATTTTTATTATAGCTTTTTCATTAATGTCCTTATCCGCATTTAATTCTCTTCCTACATACCCTTGCTCTGTAGTAATAGTTTTTTTAACAGTTTTCTTTATAGTATCTTTAATTAAAGGGTAACCTACAGCCATAAGCAAAGTACTAGTTGCAATAAATATTATTAATTGTATAGCAAAAGAACACCCTAGTTTGTTAGAAATTATAGCTAGTACAGCGCCTGCTGAAAACCATATAAAAAGCAGAGCACTTGTTATAAGATCGGCTATAAAAGCTAATATAGCTACTACTATCCATAGTACAAGATAATAATTCATCATACCTCCCCCTAATAACTGATTGTATTAATTTAATTATACTACATATATTTAACTTTTTATATTCGTTTTCATTGTAAAGAATATAAATCATTAATAGCAATTCTTATCATAATTCTAGAAAATGTGTTCTGTACGTTGTTAAAGTAATAAGAAAAATGTATAATTTATAAATAAGAATTTAATTTAAAGTAACTATGCAAATTTTATATGCTGTTAGTTTATTTATTATGAAATTAAGACAGGATGTGAATATATGAATTATATTAGAGTTGGAACGGCTTGCCCTTTAGTAAAGGTAGCGAATATTTCTTACAATGTTATTCAAATTAAAGAATGCGTAGATAAAGCATTTTTATATGGAACAAAATTTTTAGTTTTTCCAGAACTATCAATAACTGCTTATACTTGTGCTGACCTTTTTTTACAAGAAACGTTAATTACAGAGTCAATCAATGCCTTAAAGGATTTGTGTGAATATAGTATAGATAAGGATATGCTAATTGTTGTAGGTGCTCCCATAGTGTTTAGAGATAGCTTATATAATTGTGCTGTATGCATATTTGAAGGTAAAATTTTAGGTATAGTTCCTAAAAGTTTTATACCAAACTATACTGAATTCTATGAAAAAAGATGGTTTTCTGAGGGAATTAACATTGTTAATGAAATAATAGAGCTTCCATTTCAAGGAAACATACCTTTTGGAATTAATACAATATTTAGTTCTGGTTTATATAAATTTGCAGTGGAAATATGCGAAGATTTATGGGTTACAATACCACCAAGCTCATATTCTACTTTAGCGGGTGCTAATATAGTTGCAAATTTATCTGCATCTAACGAGCTAGTAAGTAAATCTGATTATAGAAAAAACCTTGTTAATTCACAAAGCGCAAGATGCCTTTGTGCATATTTATATTCCTCCAGCGGAGTAATGGAATCAACTACTGATTTAGTTTTTAGCGGTCATATGCTTATAGCGGAAAATGGATTGCTATTACAGGAGAATGAACGATTTCAAAGAGAAAGTCAAATCCTAACCTGTTTAATTGACATTGATAAATTGAAAGCTGAAAGAATAAAAAATACTAGTTTTTCTGCTCAAAATAAAATGGAGAAATCTAAGTTTAATGAAGTTAAATTTGCATTCAAGGATATTTCTAATATTAACTTCGATAGATTTGTTGACAGGACTCCTTTTGTGCCCATGGATAAAAATAAAAGAATAGAAAGGTGTAAAGAAATTTTTAATATCCAGACTGCAGGACTAGCCAAAAGATTGCTTCATACTGGTATGAAAAAGGCAGTAATAGGTATATCTGGCGGATTAGATTCTACCCTGGCTCTTTTGGTTATAATAAAAACTTTCGATATGCTGTGCATAGATAAAGAAAATATATATGCTATAACTATGCCTGGATTTGGAACCACTGATAGAACTTATAATAATGCTGTATCTCTTTGCAAAATGCTGGATACGTCTTTTAAAGAAATAAATATTATAGATGCTTCGCTGCAGCATTTTAAGGATATAGAACATGATGTTAATGTTCACGATGTTACATATGAGAATGTTCAAGCTAGAGAAAGAACTCAAATTCTTATGGATATAGCAAATAAAGTTGGAGGCCTCGTAGTTGGAACTGGTGATTTATCTGAAATTGCTTTAGGATGGAGCACTTATAATGGGGATCATATGTCTATGTACAGTGTAAATTGTTCTATTCCTAAAACTCTTGTAAGATATCTAGTAAGCTATGTGGCTGAATTTGAGATGGATGATAACGTAGCTAGTATCCTTAGAGATATTTTAGATACACCTGTAAGTCCAGAATTGCTGCCTAAAAGCAGTGATAATAAAATCGTTCAAAAGACTGAAGACATAGTTGGACCATATGAATTACATGATTTCTTTCTATACTATTTCATAAAGCTAGGAGCATCTCCTGACAAAATTTTATTATTAGCTAATTCAGCTTTTAGAAACATTTATGATAGTGATACCATAAAAAAATGGTTAAAAAAATTTCTCCAAAGATTTTTTACTCAACAATTTAAACGTTCCGCAATTCCAGATGGGCCTAAAGTAGGAACTATAAGTTTATCTCCAAGAGGAGATTGGAGAATGCCTTCAGATGCTGATTTTAACGAATGGATGAAATACATATTATAGGGAGTGATGTTATTTGGAAATTAAGGGATTAAGAAACAGTTCTACAATAAAATCTGACGAAAAGAGAAATATCAGTTCAAAAAAAGATTTTTCTCAAAGTTTTAGTTTTGCACGTGAAAGAAAAAGTGAAGAAGAATTAAAAAAAATGCTTAAAGACATAAAAAAGAAAGGCGAAAGATTAATAATTTCTAAGACTTACATAGATGTTAAAAATTACAAAAACCTTGTTAAAGAGTATTTAAATTCTGTGCTTAACTATATGTATGATTTGAAGAAAGATATTAGTTTTTGGCAAACACAGTATTTTATTACAGTGGATACGATCGATAAAAAATTAGAAGAATTGACACAAATGTTTTTACAAGATGAAAAAGATACTATAAAAATAGCAAGTACTGTTGATGAAATTACAGGCTTAGTTGTTGATATATATAAGTAAATTTTAAAAGCTGCTTAAAATCAGCTATTAAGCAGCTCTTTATTATATATTTAAGTTTTCAATCATGATTTCTACAGCTTTAGTAAAATAAGTTTCTTCCAATTCTCCAAATCGTTTAAATTCAGGGCTATCTATATCAAGTACACCAAAAAGTTTTCCGTTCTTTGTTATAGGAATTACGATTTCTGAATTTGATGCACTGTCACAAGCTATGTGACCATCAAATTTGTGTACATCATCTACAACTTGAATCATATTATTTAAAGCTGCTGTTCCGCATACACCTTCTCCTAATTTTATCCTGCAGCATGCTGCTAATCCCTGAAAAGGTCCTAATACAAGTTCATCATCTTTTAATAGATAGAATCCTGCCCAATTAACTCTATCTATAGCGCTTTTTATTATAGCAGATATGTTACTCAAATTTGCAATGATGTCATCTTCTGTTTTTAGCTGTCCTTCTATTAATAAATTCATGTATCTATATTTTTCTTCATCAGTCATACTATTAATTATATCTGAGTTAATCAATTTAACACTTCCTTTATAAGTATCTTTATCTTTTTATTCTAAATATATTAAAATTCATAGGAATACCCTATGAATTCATGAATTTATTTCTTTTTTACTCTATTAGGTTTAGCTTTAGGTTTAATTTTTATTTCTTTCTTTTTAGTTTTTTTATTGTAAAATGTTATGTCTACAAACCAAAACACTAAAATTAAAGTTACAATAAGATGTATTATTGATAAAAATCCACTTGTTTTAAAAATTACTCCTAAAATATACACTAGCAGCGTGCAGATTAAGATTATCCACTTATTAACATTTAATTTATCAAGAACAAATAGTTTTAATAAATTAAAAGCAGCCCAGCTGAAAATCATTATAATTAACATTTCTAATATTAATATTATCAAATCTAATCCCCCTCTCTAATACTATATTTTATATTAATTTTCGAATTTAGTAAATTCATTTTTGCATTTAACTTTATAAATTAATTATCATCTATTACTGTTAAAATAAAAATTTTTCTTATTTTTCTTATTTTTTTTATATTTTTTTATTAATTTATCAGTTTTTTCTGTTATAATTAATGAGTAAGTATTTCAATTTTTACTTTAGTACATATTTATAAAGAGGTGAGCTTATGAGTTTATACTCCAATCCGCAATTGGATGAATTAGATTATCAAATATTAGAAATACTAATAAAAGATTCCAGAACACCATATTTAGAAATAGCAAGAATGTGTCATGTCAGCGGTGGTACTATACATGTTAGAATGAAAAAAATGGAAGATATGGGTATAATAAAAGGTACTAAATTATTATTAGATACATCTAAGCTAGGATATGATGTATGTTGTTTCGTTGGTATCTATTTGGACAAATCCTCTTCTTTTTCTTATGTTTTAGAAGAACTAAAAAAGATAAAAGAAATAGTTGAATTACATTATACTACTGGTAAATATTCTATTTTTATAAAAGTAATTTGCAAGAGCATATCTCACTTACAAGATTTGTTAATGAATAGAGTACATGTAATTAATGGTATTCAAAGAACTGATACTTTCATTTCCCTATCTCAGCCAGTAGATAGAAATATACAATTTTAAAAAATAAAAAGAGATTATATAATCTCTTTTTATTTTTATATAACTTTTGTTTCTATAGTATTTATAAATCTTTCAAGACAATAAATTTGATTGGTTTTAATATAGTATTCAGTTAATATAACAATGTAATTAAGTTTATGTTTATCATCTTTTTTATCATTAATCATTTCTTCGATTTGCAAAGAATATTTTTGAAACTGTTTTATGTTGCTTGGCTTTAATATTTTAAATATTTTTTGATAAGAAGTTATCTTATTATTTTCTTCATCATCAATATTGCTATTAGCTATAGAAAATTCATAATAAGGTATAGAATATTCTTCAATTTTATTTTCCCAATAATCTTCAGCTAGAGTAAGTGCTATTTTAGCCTTCGATTTTCCCAAACTGCTAGATAATAAATTTATACAAAAGCTTATATTTAACTTTGCTTCTTCTATATTTCCAACTAATATATTTATTATGGACATATGATGATATATTATATATTTATCTTGTATATCTAAATTTAATATTTTCTTATATATTTTCATAGCATCAATATATTTATTTTCTTTAATAAAAATTTCGGCTTTAAATAAGTAAAAGTCACTTTTTACTAAAGCAGAAAAACTTTTATTCTTAATAATATTATCTATGATTTTAGCAGCCTCTGTATACTTTTTGTTTTGTATAAGTGCATATGTATATTCGTAATTACAAATATTAATAAGATTTTGATTAGAACATTTATTAACATAATCATATTTTAAATTTTCTAGCAATGTTTCCGCTTTTTCGCTTTTTTCAAGCTTATTATAGCATCTAGCAATATAAATAATTGAGATTGATGTATTTTGCCTATCCTGCATAAATGAAAAATAATGTTCAGCCTTTTTATAACATTCTAAAGCATCTTCGTAAGATTCATTTGAAAAATAATTATCACCTGTGATGATTTTTATTTCCGCCATAATATCAAACATATTATCATTTTTGGCAGATTCATATATTCTATTTAATTTTTGAAAATCTTTTTCAATTAACGCTTCATTTATTTCCTCTTTATATTTATTTACCATTTCATATTTATTATCTGATAAAATATCCTTTAAACTTAAATTTAATTCTATCCCCTTCTGAGCTGCTATATTATTTAGACTATCAGCTAGTATTACAGCACTTACTGTAGTTAACTGTATTTTGCCGCTTTCTATAAGGCTAATCATGCTGTGAGACATTCTAGTTCCAGCAAGTTCTTTTTGTGAAATTTTAAGCATAGTTCTATAATTTTTAATTATTGCTCCATTATTAAATTGATTCAAATTGCTCCCCCCCGATATTAGCAGAAAACTTTTGACAATTTAATTTTACAGCATTTTCTTTCAAAAAATTTAGCGTTTTATGATTAAATATCATCAATTTATGACATATTTTAGATAATTAAACCCTACTATACCACTTATTTAATAATTCTTTGGTATATTTATTAGATAAATAACACATTTCGCCATTTAACATTACTACTTTTTTAAATTCTTTATCTATATAATTAATTTTATTTAAATTTATTAGAAATGATCTATGACATCTAAAAAAATTATTATCAAGTTTTTTTTCTATCTCCTTTATCGTGCCATAGTATTCTATTTGTTTTTTTTCTAAATGTATATTTATTTTATGTATTTTTTCGGATGTCTCAAAAAATAATATATCTTCTTTTTTTATTTTAATTATTCTGCTCCCGCAATTTATATGAATAAAATCGTTGACATCTTCATTTTTAATAGCATTATTTAATTTAATTATTTCATTTATACAATCTGTTATACCGTCTCTTATTTTTAAAAAATCATCCTTAATTATGTAATCTAACGCTGCAATTTTATATTTAAATGTTAATGAGGTCATTTCAGAGTGAGTTGTAATAAAAATTATATGCCCATTCCTATCTTTATTACGTATTTCTTTAGCTAAATGAAATCCGTCAATATCGTCTCCTAATTCTATATCTAAAAAATATATGGCATCACTTAAATTGTTCATATCAACATATTTAAGTACATCCTTTGGATGAGATGTGCTTAATCCTATCTTCATATTATCATAACCAGATATAGTATCTGACACAATATTATATATTTCTTCCCTTTGGCTACTTAAATCTTCACATATAATAATTTCAATCATTTGCAGAATCCTCCTATTGATAATATTTTTGTAGGCACAATAAATATTACACTAATGATGGCAAAATAAGCACTAATAATTTTATATATTTAGCAGATAATAATTATAAAATCTAAGACAAAGGAGAGATCATTATGAAAACTTTAGATGCTATAGCACTTTTACTAGTAGTTATAGGTGCTGTTAACTGGGGTTTAATTGGATTCTTTCAATTTAACTTAGTATCAGCTTTATTTGGTGATATGACTACACTCAGTCGAATAATTTACGCTCTTGTAGGTATAGCTGGTTTATATTCAATTTCTTTCTTTGCAAGAGAAAACAATTTTGCAGAGGATAGATAATCACAGATGGCCGCAATATTTAACCTATTGTGGCCTTTATTAACAAAATACTAACAATCATTCGTTCGCTTGTCAATGCTTTCATTCTCTTCTTATATTTCTTTATTTTCTATCCTATTTTCTTATAAAATTATATTTCATAAATCATAATTTGTATAATGAAAAAAGTTTCTTATTATATATATATCCTTATTAAATATAGCTTTTATTGACAATTAAATTTTTATGATATAATATAAATGTGTTATATTATTAATGATAATTTACTTGTATTTAACCTCCTCTTTTAGGAGGTTTTTTATTCAAAGATATAGGAGTGAAAGTTATGTCAGAAAATAAAGTTAGAACTAGATTTGCACCAAGCCCTACAGGATATATGCATGTAGGAAATCTTAGAACAGCCCTATATGCTTATCTTATTGCTAAACATGATAATGGTGATTTTTTATTAAGAATTGAAGACACTGATCAAGAAAGATTTGTAGAAGGTGCACTAGATGTTATTTATAAAACGCTTGAACAAACTGGATTAAAACACGATGAAGGACCAGATATCGGAGGTCCTGTTGGCCCTTATGTTCAAAGTGCAAGAAAAGCTATTTATCTCGAGCATGCTAAAAAATTAATTGAAAAAGGAGAAGCATATTATTGTTTCTGTTCTAAAGAAAGACTTGATATGCTTAGAACTAATTCTGAAGCGCTAAAGCGTCCATTTAAGTACGACAAGCACTGCATGAATCTTTCTAAAGAAGAAATAGAAGAAAACTTAAAAAAAGGCATACCATATGTTATTAGACAAAATAATCCTACTGAAGGAACTACAACTTTTGATGACGTTATATATGGAAAGATAATTGTAGATAACTCTGAACTAGAGGATATGATTTTAATAAAATCTGATGGACTACCAACATATAATTTTGCAAATGTTGTAGATGACCACCTTATGGGAATAACCCATGTAGTAAGAGGAAGTGAATATTTATCTTCGGCACCTAAATATAATAGGCTTTATGAAGCATTTGGATGGGAAGTGCCTGTTTATGTTCATTGTCCGCCTATAATGAAAGATGCACACCAAAAGCTAAGTAAGAGGAATGGAGATGCTTCATTTGAAGATCTTATAAATAAAGGTTATCTTAAGGAAGCTGTTCTTAATTATATAGCCTTGCTTGGATGGAACCCGGGTACTACTGATGAAATATTTTCTCTTGAGGAACTATGTAAGGTATTTAACTATAAAAATATAAATAAATCTCCAGCAATATTCGATTCAGTTAAATTAAGATGGATGAACAGCGAATACATAAGAAAATTATCTATTGAAGAATTTCATTCATTTGCCCTACCTTACTACAAAAGTGTAATAAAGAAGGATAATATTGACCTCTTTAAAATAACAGAATTGTTACATACAAGAAGTGAAGTTTTTAGTGATATACCTGAACAGATTGACTTCTTCGAAGCTTTACCTGAATACGATAATGAAATGTATGTGCACAAGAAAATGAAGACTACATTAGAAAATTCAAAGACCGCATTAGAGGCAGCTTACCCAATATTAGAAAAGTTAGATGAATGGACTGTTGATAAAATACATGATAGCATTATGAATCTAATATCAGAACTTGGAATAAAAAATGGTCAAATGTTATGGCCAATAAGAACTGCCCTTTCAGGGAAACAATTTACCCCTGGTGGAGCCTTTGAGCTTGCAGATATTTTAGGTAAAGAAGAATCTTTAAGTAGATTAAAAATTGGTATAAATAAATTATCATAAAAAACAAAGGTTGAGATGATTCAACCTTTGTTTTTTACTGATATTCTAGCATTGACAAGCCTAATAGATTATGCTACTATTTTAATGAAAATGATTTTCATTGCTGAGGTGGATATGAATATTTTACAATTACAAATTGGAAAAACTGCTCATGTAGAAGAAATTTTGTGTGATGAGCTATTAACCAAAAGGCTCCTTTCATTAGGCTGCATAAAAGGAACCGAAATTAAAATTATAAGCATTGCTCCTTTAGGCGATCCTGTAATAATTAATTTTAGAGGCAACAATCTAGCTATTAGAAAGGCTGATGCAGAAAAAATATATATACATAGCGAACTTGATTAGCAAATTCACTTATTTATGGTAACTTATATATTAGGGAGGACACAATGATAACTGTAGCACTAATAGGAAATCCAAATGTAGGTAAATCTACCCTTTTTAATTCTTTGACTGGCTCAAATCAATATGTTGGCAATTGGGCTGGTGTAACGGTAGAAAAAAAAGAAGGTTTTTTGAATAATGATATAAAAATTGTAGATTTGCCTGGTATTTACGCCATGGATACCTACTCTAATGAAGAGAAAGTATCTAAACAATTTTTGACTGACGAAAAAGTGGACATTATACTTAATATCATAGATGCATCAAATTTAAGTAGAAATTTATATCTGACTATGCAGTTAAAAGAATTTCATATTCCTATGATTCTATTGGTAAATATGATAGATACAGCAGAAGCTAAGGGTATGGTAATAAATTATGAAGAACTAGAAGCTAAATTCAATATAAAGGTGTTGCCAATAGCAGCTTCTAAAAATGTAGGAATTGATACACTTTTAAATGCGTTATCAAATAAGAATTTTTTGCCGCAAATAGACAATAATGACTATCATTTACAAAGCGAAGATGATATCTATAATTTCATAGAATCAAATCTAAATTATATACTAGTAAATAAAAATAAATCTAGAATAACTGTTACTGAAAAATTAGATAAATTATTTCTAAATAAATTTTTGGCATATCCACTATTTATATTTTGCCTGTTTTTTATATTTGAAATTACATTCAGTTGGATAGGTCAACCTTTAGCAGATTTATTAGACAGCTTACTTAATGACAAATTAATACCGTTTTTGACTAATGCTCTGTCTGGTTCTAGCAATTGGTTCAGCTCATTAATCATCAATGGTGTAATTAGCGGTGTAGGATCAATCATAGTTTTTTTACCAATTATTTTGGTTTTATTTCTTTGTATATCTTTTCTTGAAGATAGCGGATACATGGCTAGAGGTGCATTCATTATGGATAAGCTTATGAGAAAAATGGGATTATCAGGTAAAGCTTTTATTCCATTAATAATAGGATTTGGATGTTCAGTGCCAGCTATAATGTCTGCTAGAACTCTTGAAAGCGAGAAGGACAGAAAATTAACCGCACTGATTGTTCCACTTATGTCCTGTAATGCTAGATTGCCTGTTTATGCTCTTTTTGCTTCAGTTTTTTTCCCTAAAAGACAAGCTTTAATAATAGGTTCTCTTTATCTTTTAGGAGTGGTGATGGCATTTATTATATCTATAATTTTTAAGAATACATTATTAAAGAAAGATGAAGAGCCATTTTTAATGGAACTTCCAGAATATAAGCTCCCAGAACTAAGAAATTTGATGATTCACACTTGGGATAAAGGTAAGGGATTTTTAAGAAAAGCTGGTACAATTATTTTTTCTATATCCGTATTAATTTGGATTTTATCTAATTTTAATTTTCATGGCTTAACAAATATGAATAGTAGCTTTTTAGCTTCCATAGGAAGATTCATAACTCCAATTTTTACTCCATTGGGTTTTTCTAGTTGGCAGGCTTCGGTCTCATTAATTTCTGGTATTATGGCAAAAGAAGTTGTTATAGGAACCATGGGAGTAATTTATGGCAGCAATTTATCTACTATACTTCCTAATACATTTACAGCTATATCAGCTTATAGCTTCCTTGTTTTTGTGCTGCTGTACACTCCATGTGTATCTGCCATGGCCACTTTAAAAAAGGAATATGGTTATAAATGGATGTGTATATCCATAGCCTATCAATTATCACTGGCATGGCTAGTTTCCTTTTTAGTGTATAATATCTTAACAGTAATATTTTAGAATATATCAATGGAGGTAATCCTATGGAAATTCTAGTAACAGTGATTATAATACTTTTAGCTGCAGTAATATTTTATAAGAATATAAAAAAGAGTGCTAAAGGTCAGTGTAATTGTGGTAATTGTTCATCAAAGTGCAATAAATATAAGATAAAAAGATAAAAATTAGCATTAAACAATTAGTTGTTTAATGCTAATTTTTATTTTACAACAGATTAATTCCTATAAGTTTCATTGAAGTATCCAATATAATCAAAGATGTACTGATTAATTTTATAACTTCATTTGAATAATCATCTTTACAAATAATATATAATTTTTCTGCAAGTTTAATAGCAAAATCTACTATAAAGAATGGATTAATATTTTCAGCACTTTTTTGAATAACAGTATGGAATTTATATATATGTTTTATAATATTATAATATCTTTCCTCCTGAATTAGGGATAATTCACACTTATTATCAATACGATCAATTTTATTTTTTAAATATGTATATATTTTCTGTATAAAAATATAGTTCTTATTATTATAATCCGTCATGTAATCTATATCAAAATATATAAATCTATCGTTTAAAAAATATAAACAGTTAAATATAAATGAATTTTTACAAATAGTATCAATATCATTAATACTGACGTCGATATACTTAATTCTAATTTTACTTTTTAATATGACAAAAAAGTCGTTACCATTATCTTTTGATCCTTGAGCTTTAAACTTAAATTTTCCAATAAGTAAGCTATTTAGTTTAATATTAGTATTTTTATTATATAAGCAAGCTTCTAACTTTTTTAGGTGATCTGAATTTTTTCTAGGAACAATATTTATCAATTTGTAATCATTGTACAGTTTTTCAATATATTTAATTTGAAGATAATCTACTGATTTGTTAAAAATAAGTTTATCATTTATACACAATACTATAGGTGATAGATTATATTCCTCTAAAGGTATTATTAGAGCTGTACCTTTTTTTACTTCTATTTGCCTGCATTTTATTTTCAATTCATTTATTATGCTAATTAATTCTTTATTATGTGCATTTAAATAGGTACACTTGTATTTTTTGTTAAATAGAAAATCTTCATAGTAAGAGTTAATTTCATAATCATAAACACTAAAAAGCTGCTCGCATTCATAACCACTAAAATTCATAGTTCTATAAATAGCTTCTGATATTACTAAGTTTAATTTGTTATTTATAAAATTAGATTTTTTATAAAAGTTTAAGCTTGAATTAATTAATATTTTCTTTCCTGTTTTCAAAGGCTTATAATCTTTATATCTTGCTAATTTATTTAAAGTATATTCAGCTAAGATATCTTTTTTTATATAAATATTAATATGACTTCCTACACATTCTACTCTTTCAAGTTCTACAGCTTTTAGATTTGCCTTTATTTTTTCTGCAAGCAAATTTGGGGCTTGATTAATCTTTTTAGCAATTAAATGACATGGCAAAGTATAGTCACCAAAAATAGGATTTTCGGTTTCCTCTATTACATCTTCAACATTCATATCAATTATATTATAAATCTTTTGTGAGATAATTTCTTTAAAATACAAAATAACACTTCCATAATAAAATAGCATTATAAAACCCACTCACCTAATCCATAGGTGATGGGTTTTTTTATTATATATGAGCTTCTTGAAGAACCTTCTTCAAAGTAGAACTTGATTCTTTTAATTTTAAAAATTCCTCTTCCGCTAGCGGAACTTCTAGAATTTTAGATACTCCATCTATTCCTACTATGCTTGGAACTCCTATATAAATATCCTCTATTCCATATTGCCCTTCCATAAGAGTTGATACTGTCAGAATTGATTTTTCATCTCTTAAAATAGCTTCCACTATACGTTTTACAGCTAGAGCCACCGCATAGTAAGTAGCTCCCTTCTTTTGAATAACATCATAAGCAGCATTTTTTACATCATTATAAATATTATATTTGAATTTTCCATCGCATTTTCCACAAGCCTTTTGGCAGAATTCTTCCACATTCATGCCCGCAATATTTGTAAGACTCCAGGTAGCTATTTCAGAATCTCCATGTTCACCCATTATATAAGTATGAATATTTCTAGCATCTACATCAAAATGTTCGCTTAATAGATATCTAAATCTTGAAGTATCTAATACAGTTCCTGATCCAATAACTCTTTCTTTAGGAAAGCCAGAAAGCTTATAGGTTATATAGGAAAGTATATCAACTGGATTAGACACTACTAATAAAATTGAATTTGGGCTATATTTAACTACTTCTGGAACTATGGCTTTAAAAACTTTTAAGTTTTTACCTATCATATCTAGTCTGCTTTCCCCAGGTTTTTGCCCCACTCCTGCAGTTATTATTACAATATCTGAATCTTTGGTGTCAGAGTAATCACCTGATATTACATCTACTGGATTCACAAAGGGTACCCCATGAGATAAATCCATTGCTTCTCCTTCCGCCTTTTCTTTATTTATATCTACTATGACTATATTAGATGCTAAACCACCCATCATAAGAGCAAAAGCTGATGTTGATCCGACAAAACCTGCTCCGATTATAGAAATTTTTGTTCCCATATTTTTCATAACAACACTCCCTTTTATTAAATATATGTAATCCTCTAGTAATATTATACATTAATTAATAACGATTATCAATACCGTTTCTTTCCCATATTGATCCTAAAAATAACATTAATATAGCAGCTATTAAAACCTCTATAGAAATAATTAACCATACACTCCTTATACTTATATATATTAATGCTATTCCCATCATAAAAGGTCCCAGGGAAAAACCTGCTCCAAGCATTATTTGCATGTACCCATTAACTCTTCCTCGATGAGATGGAGGTGTCACTGTGGTAATAAAAGTTGAATTGTTTATTGTTACCATCATTTCTCCAAAGGTCATTATGAGAACAGTAATAAAGAATGTATGCAAGCTTTTAGCTTCAATTAATACACCAAAAGCTATTGAATAAAGAATTCCACCTAAAGATATTACTTTAAGAATATTTAGCTTATATGTAAGTTTTGTAACTAAGGGTGTAAATATTAATATTAATATTCCATTAAATCCTGCTATTATGCCATAATAATAGGCTCCTTTGTCTTTAAATAATTCGGTTAACTGAAGCGGCATAGTATATCCCCATTGGGAATAAGCGAATTGATAGCAAAATAGCAACGCAGAAAATACAGCCACAATAGGGGTATTTTTTAAAAAAAATATTAGACTTTTGTCTTTGTAATTAGCATCTTTATGTAGTTGGGTTGAATTTTTAAATGTCTTAGGTTCTTTTACAAATATAGTTATTAATGCTACCGATAAGAATGTGCTAGTAGCATCTATTATAAATACTAATGATAAATGATTTTTGAAAAGAAATCCTCCTAGCACTGGTGCTATTGCAAATCCAAAATTATGTCCCATAAAAAGAAGAGAATATGTTTTTTTTCTGTTGCTATTATCAGTCATATCTGCAGCTAGAGCATCATAAGCCGGCATTGAGGCAGCCAATAGAGATGCACCAAGTATTAGTAAATATACCATAATAATTGATGGTTTTATAACACCGCATCCTAAATACACGCATGCTGCTAATGTATGAAAAATTATTATTATTTTTTTCCTTCCAACAATGTCAACCATTTTTCCGCCAATTATTAATCCAGGAACATAGCTTACGCTTAATATTAATAAGTATATGCCAGCTTCTGTTTTGCTAAGTCCCACTTTCTCTGTAAGTATAAGTGTTAATAAAGGTAATACAAAATTCCCCATGCTATTTATGGTTTTTGATATAGCTAAGGTATAAATTTCTTTTGTTAATCCCAGATATTTATTAAAACTTTTGAACATAATTATCTCCAATTCTAATTTATGTATAATTTTATTATTAAAAAAACAAATTACCGTAACTTTTGATTTATATAGTGAAAGATACCACATTAGTTATTTATATCATTGAATAAAAATTTAAATATTGCTAAAGCTATATTTGTACTACAAAGGAGGTGAATTACTATGGCAAAAAGCAATAAAGCACTTATTCCAGAAGCAAAGCAAGGTCTAAAAAAGTTTAAAATGGAAGCCGCTAATGAAGTAGGCGTTCATTTAAATGAAGGCTATAATGGTAACTTAACTTCTAGAGAAAACGGAAGCGTTGGTGGCCAAATGACCAAAAAGATGGTTGAAGCTTTCGAAAAAAATATAAAGTAAACTTATTTACCTTTATATAAATGGTAGAAAATTCAAGTAATAAAGGCCTATCTTAGTTCACATAGATTGGTCTTTATTGCTTATTATTTATAAATAAAATTATACAGCATTGCCGAAAAAATTTAAAGAAATTTATTCATTGCAAATTTTTAGTTGAATTTTTTATAAATATAAAATATCATATAGGTATAAATTCTTAAAATATAACTCTTATAGAAAAGGTAATTTTATGTGCAAAATATTAACTGATGAATTAATTGATATATATGAAAAAGAAAAAAGCAATAGCTGTTTAGACGTATTTTCTATTCTTGTTGAGTCGTTAGCCAAGCTGTCAATGGTTAAATGGCTTAAGTGCAGCGAAAGCACCTACCATATAGGTAAACTAAATTATATTGCTAACAGCAAGAAAGCTAATGAAAAAATAACAGAAGAATTTTTCGATAATCTTATAACAACTTGCAAAATTTCTAATTATAATCATGATGATAGCTATATTGGCACCAAATTTAAAAGCTATATGTTAAATTTTTGCAAGCAAACTGGTTTTTTTAATTATCCTATCAGTCCTAATTATCCATATGATTTTATAAGATCTACTACATTGTTTATTAACAAGGCAAGAGAATTTGATTGTACTATAAGATCTAATGAAATCTCGCAAGCATTAAGAAATGTATGGACTATGAATTTATTACAAACCGTTTTTTCATTGAAGCTTGAAATTACCCCATCTGTATTTAGTTACAGTCTATTATACCCATATACAGATAATCTATTAGACAAAAAATCCATATCGTATGAACATAAAATTAAGTTTTGTAGCAGCATTAAAAATAGATTGATGGGAAAATTTGTACTTTCATCAAGTGAACATGAGGCAAAAGTATTTAATCTTATTGAAAACATAGAACTGGAATTTCCAAGATGTAATAATAATGCATTATATAAGAGCTTGCATAGCATAAATCTTCATCAAGCTAAAAGCATAGATAACCAAAGAAATATTTATAATCAAAACAATAAACAAATATTATTAAACACAATAAAAAAAGGTGGTACATCTGTATTAAGCGATGGCTTTTTATTAAAAAGCAATATTAGCTTACAAGATATTATTTTTTCTTTTTCTTTTGGGGTTTTACTGCAACTTTTAGATGATTTTCAAGATATTAAAATTGATAAGACTAATTCGCATAAAACTATATTCAGCCACCCTGAACAGTGTACAAACTTAGACAAATTAGCATGTAAATTGATAAACTACATAGATGAGGTGCTCTCTATTTTAGATTACTATAATTCCCCTTATATAAGTAATATAAAAAAAACTATAAAAGAAAATTGCTTGCTTACTATTTTTTTCACAGTTGCGAGAAACAAAAAACTTTTTACTAAAGAATTCAATAATAATTTAGAAAAATATTACCCTTTTACAACTATTTATATGAAAAATTTCAATAAAAAAATTTCATATAAATATAAAAAAGTTTCAAAAGTATCTCATGCAAATTTAATTGATATCTTAGAATTATTAAGCTAAAGATTTTATACTTTGTATACCTTATGTTTATTAGATTTCATGAAGTCATAAGGTATACACTTTTTATTTAGCTTCTAATTAACAATACTAATCTATTTTTTCTCCATTATGATTTTCAAATTGCGGTGGAGATTTTTTGTCTCTTTTCTCTACTCTGTCAACAGGTCTAATTCCGTCATGCTTCCCACTTTTTTTATGTTTCTCACCTCTATACATTGTCATATTAATCATCTCCTAATAATTTATAAAACTATATAAATTATTTTTTTCACTTAAATATAAAAATATACTAAAAAAATAGAGCCAGATTTAACTAACTCTATTTTTATAAAATTTTATTTATTAGGAACATCATTAATACTTGAGAGCATATGCTGCCAACTATCTACATATTCATCTAAAGCCCACTCGGCCATTATTATATGTTCATCATTCTTTAAATTTATTTGGGATAGAGGATTACTATCTAATCCGCCATTGACGATCTTAAACACCTCAATTTCAGATTGATTAACTATTATAGCTAATTGATTATTGGGAGATGTAAATATATCTATTGCATCTGGAACTCTTTCTAAGACCTTATTCCAGCTAATGCTTAATTCATCATATCTTACCATATTAGCTGGCGGTATTAGATTCATATCATATGACCAAAAATTATCTCTGGATTTATCATAGACTCTTCCTTGCATTATCCAATGACCATTCTTTCTAACTAATACAAAATCTTCTTCATTTGGCTTTGTATCTGATTTAAGTTGAGAATTATTAGAAACCATTGCATTATAGGACGTTTCCATATTTTCTTTACCGCTTTGTCCTAAAATATCAGAAATTTTCAATCCTTTTTTAGTTGTTAAGCTATCTATTGGCAACACTCTAACTCCATTTGTATACTCAAGAAAAATATAATCATTTCCAACATAAGATATAATATCATTTGTTATATTTGTATTGATTGAATTATATTCTATATTATTATTTTTATAAGATTCTATACGGCTTGCAAATATATTTCTCTTATTTCCTACCTCTTTTAGCCCTACCACCCAGAAGCCTTTATTTCTAGGTACTAAAAGATTTTTACATTCTATTGAATCAGCTATAGCATCATTCTTATAACTAATCCATATAGTTCTATAACTAGAATCTCCAGATCTTATACCAAGCAATATACCAGAGCTTCCTTTAGAAGTTTTATCCATGTCATTTTTTTTCTGAACTCCATTTTCCTGAATTTTTATATTTTTTATATCAAATCCATCATCCTTTTTTAAGTAATATAAAGTATTGTTACCATACATTAAAATATTTTTATTATCTATAGTTATAAATTCATACAATAATCTGTCATCAGTGGATAGAGAAAGAATTCCATTACTATTAGTCTTTAAATTTATGAAGTCTGAATTAACTTTATAATTATATAGCATGTATTGATAGACATTTACATCTTTATATTTGTAGTTAACATTATTATATTTCTGATCTTTTATAATAACCATTTGATTGGTGAAATAAAGATGATCATCAATTTTAAGAGAGGCATCTATATTTTCATCAACTTTTTTTATATTTGTCACTTTCCAAGTTCCTTGTATAGCTATTTCTTTAACTTGCGGAGATTTAATTTTTGCAAAGCTATATTCGTTGATGCCATCGCATCCTGTTAAAAGACTTAATAATAAACATAAAAACGCATAAAAAAATACAACAACTCTATTTCTTCTCATATTAATAAGCTCCTCTATATTAAAGGAATATCTACAATAACATTGGTACCTTTATTCAGTTCACTTGTAATTGTTAGATTACCACCATGCAGGTTTACTATTTCCTCACAAATGCTGAGTCCAATACCATTACTCGATTTACTGCTTTTACCTTTATAAAACTTCTCTTTAACTTTAGGAAGTTCTTCTTGACTTATCCCACAACCAGTATCACGAACCTCTATAAAAAGTTCTTTTTCTTTTACAAAACATAACAAAGACACCTCTCCGCCATTTTCTGTAAATTTAAAAGCATTATCTAGAATATTAATTAATACCTGTTTTATTCTATTTTTATCTATAGAAACACTAATATCAGCATCACATTGAACAATAAATTTTATTCCTTCACGCTGAGCTCTTGGACTCATATATTTTTCAATCATGCAAATTAAGTCTTTTATAACTATATCTTCTCTTCTTAGAACTATCCTACCTGATACAAATTTTGAGAAATCAAGTAATTCCTCCACCATAGCTGTTAAACGTTCAGTTTCTTTTTCAATTATGGTCAATCCGTCTTTAAGAACATCTTCTTCTCTAGAATCATCTGAATTGAGAGTTATTGCCCATCCTTTTATTATAGTTAATGGGGTCCTAAGTTCATGAGACATAGATGAAACGAATTCATTTTTTAATTGGTCTTTTTTAATTATTTCTTCAGCCATATAATTAAGAGTGTCTGAAAGCTTTCCAATTTCATCATCATTTTTCTTTACACTCCTAGTTTCAAACTTACCTTTAGCTATTTTTTCTGCTGCCCTAGTAACTTCCTTTAAAGGTTCAACTATAGAATCAGCTAGGAAAATACTCACTATTCCAACTATAATGATAACTAATATTCCTATGGTTAAAAACAGTATAGATACTTTTATAACTTGATTATTAACATCTGAAAGAGATGAAACAAATCTTATTATACCTATGATTTTATTATTTGCTTTAAGTGGAGTTGCTACAGCCATAACTTTCCCATTATAATAGTCTACATTGCCAGTCCACACTCCCAACTGTCCTTTAGTAGCTTTGTTAAAATCAGTAGTGCTCAATTTATCTTTATGCACAACGCCCAATGAATCCATTAGTATATTGCCATTTAAATCTACCAATTGAACCTGTGCATCCGTTTGTTTCCAGAAAACATCTATATTGTTGGATACAAGATCTTCCATACTGCGATTAGAAAAATATTTAGTATAAAATTGCGAAGAAACTTCTATTTGATTTGTCAAAATAGATTGTATATTATTATAATAGTAATACCTGACAATGTTTATCAAAAATATTTCAAGTATAAGCACAGTTACTATAATTATAAGCATAAAATTAAACGTAAGCTTATTTCTAATACTTTTCATCTTTTCTCCTTAAATATTCCATCTATATCCTGTACCCCAGACAGTTTCTATGTATTTTGGCCTTGATGAATTATCCTCAACCTTACTTCTCAATCTTCTTATATTAACATCGACTATCTTAGAATCACCAATATAGTTATATCCCCATATAAGATTTAATAATTCATCCCTTGTAAACGCTTTGCCAGGATTTTTAACAAAAACTGTTATTAAGGCATATTCTGTGGGAGTTAATTCTAATTCATTATCATTTTTAAATACTTTTTTAGAGTAAATATCAATCTTAAAAGGATTCATTTCGATTATATTTTCGTCCTTATCTTCTGTCTCCATTCTCCTTATTATGGCTTTTATTCTTAGAACCAGTTCTGTAGGATTAAATGGTTTAACCATATAATCATCTGCTCCCATTTCTAACCCAACAATTTTATCCATATCTTGACTTTTAGCAGTAAGAATTATTATTCCAATTTTAGCATACTTACTTCTAAGAGTGCTGCAGACTTGATAGCCATCGATTCCAGGAAGCATCAAATCTACAATTGCAATATCAGGTTTTTCTATGTCTGCTAATTTAAGACCTTTTTCTCCATCCTCTGATTCAATCACGGTAAAATTATTTCTAACCAAATTTATTTTTATAAATCCTCTTATAGCGCTTTCGTCTTCTATTATAATAATCTTTTTTCCCATGGTAAAACCCCTTTATAATTTTTATGACGACAAATTTATTATAACAATTAATAATTAATTTGTTACATATATAAATAATCTGGGTTTAAGTCTATACATAAAATGTATTTATGACCTTCAACATTCTTAAAGACGCAAGACATTGTTATACATAAATTACCGCTAGCTAGCGATATGTAAGGTTCCGTAATGTATTTGCTTAATTTCATATTTCTAAGGAAGAAGTAATACTTCTTCAATGAGTGATCCTCACCTTTCTTTGCAGGTTGAAATATGAGCCCTTTATGTTTTGAAAAACTTGCGAATTGAGTTATAGTATCTGTAACTTGAATTCCAGATGGATCTAAAATATATAGACATTCAAAAACTTGATACTTGTTTATTATTTCTAACAATTGAAAATCAAACCGTCTTTCTTCATACTGTGAAATTTCCTCTAGGACTTCTTTAGTAATTTCAGCATATTCTCTATGTTTCTTTTTCTGAATACTGATTTTTTCTGAAAGATATTTTGAATAATGATTAGCCAGTTTTCTTACAGGAACATTATAATTTTTTAATTGAACAGGATCTATATCTTCAGGTTTGGCAAAATAATAACCTTGCAATAAATCAGCACCTAGTTCAATAGCTTTAATAGCTTCTTCCTCGCATTCAATACCTTCTGCAACAACTAAGGCACCCAAATTCTTTGACAGACTTACTAATGATTTAAATACTTCTTGTTTATAATAATCACTATGCATATCATTTACAATAGCCCTATCAATTTTTATAATATCAGGCTTTGCTATAGAAATTCTATCCAAGTTAGAATTTCCTGAGCCAACGTCATCTAATGCTATCAGAAATCCATATGCCCTGTAATTTTGTATGAATTTTCTTAAAAGTTCATTATCTATAACTTTTGATTCTACTATTTCCAATACAATATTTTCTGATTTTAAATTATATTTATTAATTAAATTAACTATAAAATCTTCTTCAAGTATGTCTTCAGTTATTGCTGAACCATCTATATTGACAAAAAGGAGTAATTCCTTATTCTTTTGATAATATTTCTCGAAATTTTCCATAACTTTTTCTCTGCACAATCTATCGAGAGATACCCTCTCTTTTGAGTCAGCAGCACATTCAAATAAGTCTAATGGAGGGATTAATTCTCCATTCAATATTCCTCTGCTAAGACCTTCAAGCCCTATTATAGATTTACGAATTATAGAGACAAGAGGCTGATAATGTACTTCTATATTTTTATTTTTTATAATACCTCTAAGTTTTTCTATATCAATACTAGACATAACATCATCCTCCACAAAACTTACTTTTTTATATAGATTTACTAGCAATTAAATTGCAAATTATATTATTTAAAGCTACAATAATCAATATATCATGTTTTTAATTATAGTCCCTTATTATTAGTTATGTAAATACTCTAAATGTAACTTATATAATTTATCTTTAAATTAATGTATTAAATGTAATGATATTACGTTTACAATAGAATCCTACAATTTGCATTTCCCAGATTTCTATATACCTTTCTGTTCTTTAATTTAGATTGACGTTTCATAAATCATATTTACAGACATGCATTCATAAACTAATATAGTTAAAATTTATTTTAAATTTTATAGAAGTATTTAGAAAAATAATGTAAAATATATTATTGTACAGGCAAACATAAAGGAGAGATATAATGGAAAATAATAAATTCATTATTAAGAGTTCTTTTAAAGGTATTTCAGGAGATTTTATAAGGAATGTAATAATCTTGGCTATTAATCTTTTTATTTTTTTAATTTGTAGTGCCCTAAGATCTTCTATATACTCAAAATATTCAATAGATTCTTTTATCTCTTATGTAACATCATTAGATAATATACTTGTAGTCGTAGAACTTTCAGTTATATATCTTGTTTACATTATATTAGTAATAGTATCATTTTCAACATTCATACAATCTATTGGATTATTTTATGAAATAAAAAGAACTGTCATATTTGACAGAAATTCTAATAAAATCGTAGTAAAATCCTTTTACTTCCCTTTCAATCGAAGTATTGACGAAAATAAATTCAACGATATCATAGGAATAACTATTTCTCAAAACTTCTTTCAAAGAATTTTTGGTACAGGCAATTTATGCGTAGAATATATTGTAAATGAATCATCAGCTCCACAAATTAAATATTTGGAAATACCTTATACTTACCTTCCCTTTCAGCAAAAAAACAAATTATTGCAATAAAAAATACCCGTTTTTACGGGTATTTTTTTATCATGTGTATAAATTATCGAAGACTTGTAACTTTACAAATTAGTAATTAATAAAAGTGCAGCTCAGTTATTGCAAACCTAATTAGCATCTTGGTCTACACAAACAGAAAAATATAGCTATTAATATTAATATCCACACTCCACTACCAAAGCCACAGTTTCCCAAAAAGCCTGCATTAGGAAAAAAGCCTATATTAGGTGTAGCACATTGATTTTGACAACAGCATGGATCACAGCATGGATCACAACACGGATCGCAACAGCAATTCCTATGATGGTGGCTCATACTAAAACCTCCTTTTTAACTTAAGTAGCATATATCCTAATCTAATATATACTATTCTAAAAATTTTAGATTGTTACTTTTAAATATGTATATATCAAAAATTACTATGATGGCTTTTAAAAATTGAAATTTTTCTGTATAATTATATTTATGGTAATTTACTATATTGATATACAATATATAGAAAACCACGTAAATTGAAGAATTTATTAGATAAACTTAGAAAATATATATTTTTTTAAGATATATGTGCAAATGAAAGGTATTTAAATACTTGTTATACGATAATAAATACCATATAATATCATTATAAATTCTTTTTATGTTTTGATTAGGAGGTGCTGAAAATAAGAAAAAAGAGATTTGCTTTTACAGTATTATTACTAATTATATTTATTAGTTCAAATCTAGTAAGTGGTTTTTCTTTAAAGCATGAAAAAATTTTTTCTACGTTGGGCTATATTACTTATGCAAAAGGAGGATCCTCCTCAGGATACAAATCTTCCGGTTTCAAAAGTTCCAGCAGTAGTTCTTCTAGCTCAAAGAAATATGGATCAGGTTCTTTTTCCACTACTACTAAAGGTAGTAATGCTGCAAAAAATAATAGCCAAGCCTCAAGTGCTTCTCAATCAAAGGCATATGGATCAGGATCCTTTTCCACCACTACTAAAGGCAGCAATGCCGCAAATAATACCAATAATTCTTCATCAAATAGTAGTTCATATGGAAGCAGTTATGGTGGCAGTAGCTATAGTTCCAGTGGAAGGAGAAGCTATATACCAATCCCTATTCCGTTTTTCGGAAGCAACAGCCATTATTCAAGTTACAGTTTTTTAGGAAGGTTAATTAAAATAATAATAATTCTTATTATTATTTTCATAATAATTAAAATTTTAAGAAGAAGAAAATATTAGGAGGTATAACAATGGGTGTATTTAGTAGAGTTTCAAACATGTTTAGAGCAAAGGTAAATGATGCATTAGATGAGGTGGAAAATCCAGTAGAATTGCTTAATCAAAAAATAAGAGATATGGAGGAAAGTCTTAGTAAGGCAAAATTATCATCTGCTCAAGTTTTAGGCAATGTACATGTGATAGAAAAGCAAATGGAAGATGCCAAAAAAGACATGTTAGATTATGAAGAAAAAGTGAAATTAGCTTTAGCTAAAGGCAATGAAGATTTAGCTAAAAAAGCTTTGCAAAGAAAACTTGATTGCGAAAAAAACTTTAATAATTTAAAGAGTTCTTATGAATTAGCTAAACAAAGAGCAGAAGCGTTAAAAAAGAATCTTCAGAATTTAGAGAAAGAAATTTCTGACACCAGAACTTATCGTGATGAAGCTGAAGCTAGATATAAAAATGCAGAGGCTGCAAAGCAAGTTAATGAAATAGTTGCAAATGTACAAACAAAAACTAATAAGATTAATATTGACGATATTGAAAGAAAAATACAAAAGAAAGAAGCTTTAGCTGAAGGGCTTGGTGACTTAAAAGCTGAAGATTCCTTGGAAAACGAATTTGCAGAGCTTGATACTGTTGATCTTGATGCAGAGCTTGCTAAGTATAAACAAAATTAATGGTGAATAAATGAATGATAAAGAAAAATTTTTAGAAAAAGAAAAAGCTTATTATGGTAAAATATATGTGGATATAACATATGCTATCGATAGTGTTTTACCTTATTTAGAGCCTAGTACAGCTAAAAATAGAAAATATATTAATAAAGTAAATACTGTAAAGAAATACATTGAATTAATTGACAGCGTGAACTCTGAAAAGCCTAAAGGATTTCTTGGTATCTTTAAAGAAGACAACTCTTTGGATTTACTAAAAGATTTTAAAAAAAGTAATCAAGAAAACTTGCTTCAATTAGAAAAATGCTCTGAATGTAGTTGCTTAAAATGTCCTAAAGATTGTAAATTTGATTCTTGTTCTGGCTGTAGAGAAAATTCTAGTATAGTATTTTGTGACAGACAAAATGTAAATTTAACCAATCCAACCAATTTTACAATAAATTTAACTAATGACAAGACAGGAAAAGAAGATAGATTTATGGTCAAGGCTACGCTACAAGATTGCATAAAGAATCAAAAGTATATTGTAATTGACAGCATGACTAGTGATGATAAATTCATTCTTTACTATTACCCTGGCATATCAGAGGATAAGTATGGGGAAATAAATGACGAAGAGGAATTTGACAACATAGTTTCTATAGTTGAAAACAATTTATAAAAATAAGAATCAGCTGATTTTTTAAAATCAGCTGATTCTTATTTTAATGCAGACTTCTGCGCTATTTTTTTATAGCAGTAATTTATTATATCACTTCTTTTTATAATACCTATAAATACTCCTTCATCGTCAACCACAGGAACAAAATTTTGATTTACTGCTAATGAAAGCAAACTTTCTATATCCGAATTTATAGAAACCGCCTTATTTAATGTTCTTCTGTTAATATCTGTCAATTTTATTTTGCTAGAATTGAGAAAATTTAAGTCTGGTGTATTTTTTAATTTCCATAATAAATCTCCTTCTGTTAACGTGCCAACATACTTTCCATTATCATCTATTATTGGAATAGCAGTGTAACTATGAAATTCCATTCTTTCCATAGCTTGCCTCATAGTGGAATTTATATTTTCGCATATTACATCACTTTTAGGTGTTAAAAAAAATGCAATATTCATACTAAAATCCTTTCCGTTTTCATCCTTATATACAAACTAGTTTTATTGCTTGTCAGCAATTCTATTATATATAATTTATATATATATTGCTATGGGCAAAATTTCATAATTTATAGGGATATTATTTGATTTTAAGTCAAAGTTCTTCATTTCCGGTTTCCTTCTTAAAAATGGGCAATATATTTGTTGAAGTTGATCATAATCAAAATAGTCAAATATTTCATCATTAAATAAATGATTTTCTATACTATCATTCTCCCCTCCTCTCATCATTCCATCCTCAGTTGGAGCATCATACTTTTTTACTACCTTCCCAAGTATTCTAACTTTTCCGTTAAGAATATAATCTTCATTATCAAGAAAGCTTTGATATTTCATTGGTATTATAGCGTTAAAGTTAGTATTTTCTATAGAGGTTGCTAAATATCTTAAGCATCGCTGTTCTACATGATTATTTAATGTACTTTTTAAAAAACTCAACATATTCTCGCTTTTTATATTTGACAATGGAGATATAAGATTAGTCAATGCTGTTGTATCTGCAGCATTCTCATTTTCTTTATTGGCAGCTGATGTATTCATTTGTTGAGGAGTATATATATTAGCTAGCTCAAAAGTTTGTATAAATTTTCTCATATTATCCATTATTGGATTTCTTGACATATTACAACTGAAATCAACATAATCATTTTCATCTATTCCCTCAAACTGATTGGTACCCGTAAAATTTTTTAACATTTGCTGTTGAGCTAATATATCCTGCAGTTTTTTTAATATTACTATGGTAGTAGATATTGTTTCTTCAGTTCTTTGTTTAACAAATTCATTTTGAATCTGAATATCAAAATCTCCCTGCATGTATTTTCCGAATATATCATAGGATAATTCGCTAACTGGAGTTTTAAAATGCATACTTATGGCATCTTTTGTACTGAAGCTTTTTATTTCAATGAATTCTTGAACCACTACAGTAAAAAGATTGTTTAATATCCCTGTATTTAGATAAACAGGGATAGCAGCTTTGTTTAGTGCCAATTTGATCACCTTTTTTATTATTTTTACTATAAAATATGTTTTTAATTTCATAACTATGAATAGGAATAATTCTTATTATCAAACAAATTTTATTATAATCTGTATTATATTAATATAAAATCTGTTTTATATATATTTTCATGACACAAAGTGCGTGTTTTAGCAATATTATTAAAAAACAAAAATTATGTTATACTTGTTTTATTTTTCTGTATTAAAATATTTGTGTTGATTTAATTTCTATTATATGATAGAAATATAATATAGAATATTTTAAGGAGGCTACTTATGTTTAAACAATGGGAAGATTTTAACGAAGGTACATGGACCGAATCTATCGATGTAAGAAACTTTATACAAAAAAACTACACATTCTACGACGGAGACAAAAATTTCTTATCTGAACCAACACAAAAGACTTTAGCTGTATGGAAAAAGTCAAGAGATTTAATAATAGAAGAAATAAAAAAAGGTATTATTGATGTGGCTACAGATAAAGTATCTGGTATAGATAATTATGATCCGGGATATATTGACAAAGAAAATGAAGTTGTAGTAGGACTTCAAACAGATGCTCCTCTTAAAAGAATTGTTAATCCTTTTGGTGGTTGGAGAATGGTGGAACAGTCGCTAGAAGCTTATGGTTATAAATTAGATGATGATATTTCAGAATATTTCCCCAAATATAGAAAGACTCACAACCAAGGCGTTTTTGATGCTTACACTGAGGAAATAAGAGCTGCTAGGTCTGCTGCCCTCCTAACAGGACTTCCTGATGCTTACGGAAGAGGAAGAATAATTGGTGACTATAGAAGAATTCCGCTGTACGGCATTGATTTCTTAATAGCTGAAAAAAAGAAAGATTTAAAAACCTTAAAAGGTGATATGCTAGATGAATTGATTAGAAAAAGAGAAGAAGTCAGCGAACAAATAAGAGCTTTATCAGCCATAAAATCTATGGCAGCCAAATATGGATTTGATATTTCTACTCCTGCACAAAATGCAAAGGAAGCTGTTCAATTCCTTTATTTCGGATACCTAGCTGGAGTTAAAGAAAATAATGGTGCTGCTATGTCTCTTGGAAGGACAAGTACTTTTATCGATATATATATTGAAAGAGATTTAAGGAATGGTTTGATATCTGAAACAGAAGCTCAAGAAATTATAGATCAGTTTATAATAAAGCTTAGGCTTGTTAGACATTTAAGGACCCCTGAATATAATGATTTGTTCGCAGGCGATCCTACTTGGGTTACAGAATCAATAGGTGGTATATCCTCTAATGGTACACCATTAGTTACTAAATCATCCTATAGATTTTTGCATACTCTAACTAACTTAGATCCAGCTCCAGAACCTAATATGACAGTTTTATGGTCTGAAAAGTTACCTGAGAACTTTAAGAAGTATTGTTCTGAAATGTCTATTTTAACTGATTCAATACAATATGAAAATGACGATGTAATGAGACCATTATATGGTGATGATTATGCTATTGCATGCTGCGTATCTGCTATGAAAGTTGGAAAACAGATGCAATTCTTCGGCGCTAGATGTAATGTAGCTAAGTCTTTATTATATGCTATAAATGGCGGAGTTGATGAAAAGAAAGGCACTTTAGTTTTAGAAGGAATAGATAAAATAGAAGATGAGATATTAGATTATCATAAAGTTAAAGAAAATTATTTCAAAGTATTAGAGAAAGTTGCTGGCTTATATGTAAATACAATGAATATAATTCACTACATGCACGATAAATATGCTTATGAGGCAGGACAAATGGCACTTCATGATACAGAGGTTGGAAGACTTATGGCCTTTGGAATTGCTGGACTATCTGTAGCTACAGATTCTTTAAGTGCTATTAAATATGCTAAGGTAAAACCAATTAGAAAAAATGGTATAGCCGTAGACTTTGAAATAGAAGGAGATTTCCCTAAATATGGTAATGACGATGATAGAGTTGACGATATTGCAGTAGAAATTACCAGCAAATTTTCTTCAGAGCTAAAGAAACATCCTACTTACAGAAACGCAAAGCACACTCTTTCAGTATTAACTATAACTTCTAATGTAGTGTATGGCAAAAAGACTGGTGCTACACCTGACGGAAGAGCTGCCGGAGTTCCTTTTGCTCCTGGTGCTAACCCAATGCATGGAAGAGATAAAGAGGGGGCTCTCGCTTCATTAAATTCAGTAGCTAAAATCCCATATTCCCCTAACTGCGAGGACGGAGTTTCAAATACTTTTTCAATAATTCCAGATGCTTTAGGTAAAAATCCATCCGAAAGAATAAATAATTTATCAGCTACACTGGATGGCTATTTCTCACAAGGTGCTCATCACTTAAACGTGAATGTTCTTAAGAGAGAAACATTGATAGATGCTATGGAAAATCCAGAAAAATATCCTACACTTACAATAAGAGTTTCTGGATATGCTGTTAACTTTACGAGACTCTCTAAAGATCAGCAAATGGAAGTAATAAACAGAACCTTCCATGAAACTCTATAATATTTTGGAGCCTATCATACATAGGCTCCATATTTTACACTAGTTTTAGGAGGATGAATATGATTGGTAATATCCATTCAATAGAAAGCATGGGATTGGTTGATGGTCCGGGTATTAGAACTGTAATCTTTTTTCAAGGCTGCAATCTGCGATGCATGTATTGTCATAATCCTGATACCTGGTTTCATAGCAAAGCTTTACAAATAGATTCTCAAGATTTAATAAAGAAAATACTGCGTTTCAAACCATATTTTAGTAAATCTAAAGGTGGTGTAACTTTCTCTGGTGGTGAACCACTTCTTCAACCCGAATTTTTATTAGAGATATTAAAACTATGCAAAGAAAACAGCATTCATACAGCAATAGATACTGCCGGACAAGGACTTGGAAATTATCAAGAAATATTAAAATACACTGATTTAATTCTGTTTGATATAAAGCATACTTCTTCTAAAGATTATCAATCTTTGACAGGAGGTAGCATCACTGAATCAGAGAATTTTTTAAAAATTTCTCAATCAATGAGAATCCCACTGTGGATACGTCATGTTATGGTACCTGAAGTAACTACTGGAGAAAAACATATGAAAAGCTTAGCTGAAAAGATTAATAGTTTAAAATACGTAGAAAACATAGAGCTTCTTCCCTACCACACTCTTGGTGTTAACAAATATAAAGCTCTTAATATAAATTATAGATTAGATGGTGTTTCCGCTATGAGCAAAGAAGAAGCAAAAGATCAAGAAAATGTTTTATACAAGTATTTAAATACAGAAATGAAATCTAAATTAAAATTTTCATGTTAAAATACAAGGGTACTATTATCCCTTGTATTTTTTTGACATTCTATCCCTTAGGTTTAAAGAAAAGTGCCGCTAAAAAAGAAAATATTATTGCTGCAGATATACCACTGCTTGTTATTTCAAATATACCTGTAAGTACGCCTATAATTCCATGCTGTTCAGCTTCTACCATGGCGCCTTTTACTAATGAATTACCAAAACTGCTGATGGGTACAGTAGCTCCTCCTCCTGCAAATTTTATTAGTGGTTCATATATGCCCATTCCTCCGAGTATAGCCCCTACCACTACTAGGGTTGTAGTAGTATGTGCTGGTGTCATTCTAAAAACATCCATCATTATTTGTCCTATTACACAAATTGAGCCGCCTATTATAAAAGCCCAAAATATTTTCATAATATCATCACCTCTACATTTCTATTGAAACTGCATTTGCTATGCTAGGTATACTTTCTTTTTGCATATAAGACATAGGTGACATGAGAGCACCTGTTGCTACCACTAATATTTTTTTTAGCTTCCCACTCTTCATTTCATTCATCAGGTGACCAAATGTAACGGTAGCTGAGCATGCACAACCACTTCCTCCAGAAAATACCTGCTGATCATCGTTATAAATTAATAATCCACAATCAAAATATCTTTCCAAAGGTAAATTGAAGCTTTTTTGATTAAATAAGTCTTTAGCAATATCATATCCAACTTTCCCTAAATCTCCAGTAACTATTAAGTCATAATAATCTAAAGGCCTTTCAGTTTCAGTGAAATGTGTTTGAATAGTATCTACAGCAGCTGGTGCCATTGCTGCTCCCATATTAAATGGGTCAGATATACCAAGATCAACAACTTTTCCTATGGTTGCGCTAGTCACTTTAGGCCCATTTCCTTGTTTTGATATTAAAGCTACTCCAGAACCAGTGACAGTCCATTGTGCAGTTGGCGGTTTTTGACCACCATACTCAGTAGGATATCTAAATTGTTTTTCTGCAGCAGTATTATGACTGGAAGCTCCAGCTAAAACATAATCAGCATTTCCTGAATTAATTAAAAGAGAAGCTAGAGCTAATGCTTCCATAGAACTGGAGCAAGCACCAAATATGCCTATGTAAGGAATCCCTAATGTTCTTGCAGCAAAGCTGCTAGTTATTATTTGATTTAATAAATCTCCACTTATAAAAAAATTTATTTGTTCTTTTTTTATTCCTGCTTTGTTTAATGTAATATCACTAGCTTTTTCTAATAGTCTTTTTTCGGCTTTTTCAAAACTGTTTTCTCCCATCCATAAAT
The DNA here is from genome assembly GCF_032335695.1 of Clostridium sp. 19966. Lineage (NCBI taxonomy): Bacteria > Bacillati > Bacillota > Clostridia > Eubacteriales > Clostridiaceae > Clostridium > Clostridium sp. 19966. The sequence continues at coordinate 74,329 of NZ_JACTOJ010000005.1, read as the reverse complement.
CATCAAATATGAAATCAAAATCATCTTTTAATCTTGATTTTCCTTCAAATGGTCCTCCAACCGCGGAAGATGATAATATTACCGGATTATTTTCAAAAATAAAAGTAGATTTACCCTTTAACATTTACATCCCACCTAACCATTTAATAATTATACTAATTATTGCGACAACAAATGCACTAAATACCCCAAATACTATTACACTTCCAGCTAATTTAAACATATTGGCTCCGGTGCCAAGAACATAGCCTTCTGTCTTGTGTTCGATTGCCGCACTCGCCATAGAATTTGCAAAGCCTGTCACTGGTATAGCAGTTCCGGCTCCAGCCCATTGCCCTATATGATCAAAAATTCCTAACGCTGTTAACAAGACTGAAATTATTATTAAAACAGCCGAAGTAGGATTACCCGCATTTTCTTCCGTAAAATTAAGATATTTAATAAAAAACATTTGAAGAATTTGTCCAAATGCACATATAAATCCTCCTACTAAAAATGCTTTTAAACAATTAATCAAAATAGGTCTTTTAGGCTCGTGTGTTTTAGCACAATCTTTATAAGCTTCTTTTTCACTCATAGGTATAACACATCCTTTTTAATTGTTATAACCATAGTATAAATCATATTATAATATTTATACTTTTTTACTTATAGGATATGATTAGTATTAAAAGGCAAAAAATAAAAGCTCAATTATCCAATTAATTGAACTTTTATTTTTAAATATTAGCACATTTATTTTACTAGCTTTATAAATTTGTCTATTATATTTAAGCAATATTCATTACTGATAGGAACGAACTCACTTCTTAACGCATCTCCACCTATTTTTACTAATTCATTATCATATGCATATTTAAAGCCATCAATTTTTACACTTAATATTTTACCATAAAATAAGTCTAATATCTTATCTATGGGAACTCTTATAAGACCACTTACTTCATCAGTATCTATATGAAAAGCATCTAAATTTCTATCTGTCAAATATAAATACACATGGGTGAATTCTCTATCTATGTAATCTTCACCTTTATTTTCTGTTTTGCACATCCCTATATAAATTAATTCATTGTAGTTTACTTTTATTCCAAGTTCCTCTTCAATTTCTCTTATTCCATCCTGGGGTGATTCTCCTTCTAAAAGATGTTCCCCGCAGGATACGTCGTATAATCCAGGAAAAATCTTTTTGGAATTTTGTCTTATTTGAAAAATAACATAGTTTTTTTCTGCTTCCTTTTGAGCTATCCAGCAGTGAAAAGTTTGATGCCAAAATCCATTTTTGTGAACCTCATTTCTCTCTTGACAACCTATGAGATTCATATCCTCATCGAATACGTCTATATATTCTTCCTTCATAAATTACACCTCTATAAAATATATACTATGTGTGCTTACTTAGCCCACTCTGATCTTATATCCTTCATTTCACTCTTTAAATATTCTAGTGGAAGAGTATTATCATGTTTTTGCTTTCTATAAGAAAACTTGAGTTTAATTCCAGGATATTTTTTTAAAGACAAATTACTTTCGGAAGATGTAATTACCCATATAGTATTTTTATGATATATTTCTTCGTCCATACTATCTTCACCTAATCCATCAGTAAAATAAATAAGTATAGTATCTCTATTAAAATTATCTTTTATATATTTAAATACAGGATAAAACTTTGTATATCCGCTGCATATAGGTTTTTGAGAAATATCCTGCATTTTTTTTATTTTATACACATTTCTAATTTTATCATCACATTCTATAACAGTTATTTTCGACGAATAATTTTTCAGCATACCTTTGATTTCCAATAAGACTTTTCTTATTTCTTTGTCAGTCATACTACCGCTTATATCTATTGCTATAACTAATTCAGGACAATGGTCATTTAAGCTTCCTCTTAAATCTAATCTTTCAGGTTGTCTTCTATTTCGCCTTGTAATAGTTTTTTTATGCCCTGCCGGTATACTCCCTATCATTTTAGACAAATATCTCTGCCAGGTTATTTCCTTTTTTTCATTTACGTTATCAATGAGTTCTTTTATGCTTTCAGGGGCAGAGGTATTTATATTGTTTTCTATTATATTTTTTATAATATTTTTTATGCGTCCTTCATCATATTGCTCTTGTCCTTTCCAAATAGAATGAAGATTAATAAATTTATCTAATATATTCAATTTTATATCATTATTACCAGTATTTGCAATATTATTTTTGTATTTATTAAATTTATTTATTGATTTTTGGATTACTTCAGCATATTCTTCTAAAGTCGCATTTTCTTCCAAATCAACATTAAATGAATTACTTACGCTAATTAATGTATTGGACCAACTTGGTAGATTGGGAATATATTGATTTACACATAAATCCATTGCCAAATTTACTGCTACTTCGCTATAAACAGATTTTAGTCTGCTGCCTCTTGCATGATGCAAACTTAATATATGATAAACTTCGTGTTTTATCAAAGCTTCCATTTCATCCATATTACACTCAAAGAAAACAAGAGGATTTAGATACAATACGAAATGATTTCCTTCTGGTACCGTAGAAAGAGCTTCTTCCATATTAAAGTTTAGTTCCCTTTTAAAGCTTATAATAAAAGTTGCAAAAAAACCTGAATTACTTCTTATCATATTTAATATGAATTCCTGCATAAAGCTATCAATTAACTTAAATATGCCTTTGTCCAAATTCTCTACATCATTTTGATTTTCCAATAATACTGCGTATACTTTTGATCTTAGATTATCTAAACTTTTTTTATCCATGCTGCTATTTGTCCCTTATATATATTTTAAAATATGCTTCAATAAATTTATCATTATCTAAAAAATAATTATATATGCAGGTATAATCATTTTTTATTTTTTTCATTATGGATAGTCTCAAATCATTAGGATAGTATTGTAATATCAAAGAAAATCTATCGGCCAAGTAATCTTTTTTTTCAGAATTTTTTATATAATTCAATGAATTTATTGCGAATAAAAACAATGTTTCATAGTTCTCTGTTCTAAGATTCATAAGTAAGTTTTCATCTATTTCCTTATTATTGAATACATCTTCTACCCTTATAATTTTTTTTCTGTTTTCTAAGAAACTTAAGAATTCTTGAGCTATAGCAGCTCCTACATTTCCCTTTATTATATTGAATAAAATGTTTTCTTTAATTTGATCTTTTTTCCTTAGATATAGTCTATAGGTATCTGATACTCTTTCCCAACTTCTTGGAGTAGCTTTTACAGTTTCTAATGAATCTGGTCTATTCAAGTACTGAGGAAAAGCTGATATAAATTCTAATACATCATCGTGAATATTTGATTCATAATCCTTATTTTCATCTTTAGATTTTCCCCACTCTAGCCAGTTTTGTACATCTGTATCCATCTCAAGCCAAACAAATCTGTTTTCTTGTGCAGGATCCATTTCTACCACTTGATATTCATTATCTGATATATTTTCGTATTTATTAGATGGATTCATAGCTGATAAAATAAATACATTTTTAGGGAGTTTATAGCCATTGATTTCTCTATTGAGTATGATATTCATAAGTTCCTGCTGTACCGCATGATCGCATCTATTTATTTCATCAATAAATAACAATATTCTTTTATCTTTATTTTTCATTAATATTTCATCTATTCTTTGCAGTTTATAATGCACTGCATATACTGTTCTTTTTCCTGTTTGCTTTGTTTTACCATCAAAAGCATAATAGTCTTCTATAGTAGGAAGTCCACCTATTTCTCCTTCTTTCAAAAGATTAGCGTCTATAGTAATTAACTCATAATTCATCATAAGGCTTACTTTTTTTGCAAGAGATGTTTTACCTATACCGCTATCCCCTACAATAAGCGGAACACCACCGCTTTCTAAAATTATATTCACGCATTTTAATGTATCGCTAAAGTTCATAATTCTCTCCTCTTGTCTATAAATCTAAATTTAAGTCCACATAATATTCTTTGCTCACAGCACTTCCGTTATCGTATATAAATTTGTCCTTATCTATCTGTAAATTATTTAATTTTATGTAATCATATATATATGCTTTTGTAATATTATCCTTAGAAATCACAGTTTGTATAGCGTCAATTATTTTATCTTTATCATAATTTGACACATATTTTAAAACATTAATATTATATTTTATAAAATCAATAAATTCACTTTCAGTATAGTCAAAATTTTTAATTGCTTCAGGATTTTTTATTATAGCTGCTAGTTTTGACTTGAATGAAGGATTTTTCATAAATTTAATAGCACTATGGCTTTTATTTATAGCTGCTAGTTGAATTTCTTCCGTAGGGTCATCAATAAATCTAATCGATTCCCAGTTATTTTCAACAGCTAAAAGCATTTGTTCTAAACTTGGCTTTTTTACAAATTGAATAGCCCATCCATTATTTTTTAATGCTTCCTTTATTATATTATCATTCGGGTCATGAATAAATTTAAGAGTATTCCAAGCTTTTTTTACACAATAAATGCTCATGTCTTCGGATGGATTATCAATATATTCAATGTTCCAAATGCTTTTCTTCAGCGCATCCCACTTATTTTTATCATTTAAATTTATATCTTCTATATTCATCTTTAAGTCACCAACCTTTTATAGTTATTATATACAATTATTTTTGTGTGGACAACTTTTCAAATAAAAATAATCATTTTTATTAATAAATATTAATTATGCATTGATACATATTGTTATGTATTTTTATTAGGCGTTCCTTTCTTAAGTACGAAATAATTTCTAGGCAGCTATTTTTATATACAAATACGACCCCCATGTGATAAAATATTTTAGTAAATATTAAGTAAAACAATGGAAATGATGGTGATTAATTTGTTTACTCTAAAAAATGAAAGTAAAAAAATAAAAATAATATTAGCATCCTGTTGTGCTTTATTATTTTTAATGACTCTTGTTTCTATTTTCTATTATGGAAATAGTACATTATTAGGTAATATTTATAGCCCAGATAATGATGATGTAAAATTTATTAGGAGTGCCAAAATACTTTTAGAACAAGGAATCTACACATATCATCATCCACCAACTTCCACAGTATTCATGATGCCAGGGCTTCCTTTTGCTTTAGCATTCTTAATGAAAATTTTTGGGTTTTATGGTGGAATAACTGCTTTAAGAATTGTTCAAGCTGTTCTTCAAACTGTATCTTTGTTGATTATATTCTATATTGGAAGAAAAATGTTTAATAGCAAAATAGCAATTTTAGCAGTAATTTTTGATACTTTCTATATTGCGGAAATCTACACAGCAAACTTGGTACTTACAGAAACTTTCTTTAAATTCTTTGTTTTGTGCCTAGTGTTATTTTCTATTTACGCATTAGAAGAAAATAAAATGAAGTTTTATTTAATATCAGGATTATTTTGGGGGCTATCTACCCTTTTTAGACCTGCAATAGCTACATATCCTATATTAATACTGATTATGTGGATAATAAAAAAAGCTAGATTTATAGATTGCGTAAAATATGGCTTAGCGGTTACACTAGTGTTTTGCGCTGTGTTAAGCCCTTGGTGGATAAGGAATTATAAAGTTTTCCATCAGATTATTCCTCTTACTATGGCATCAGGTAACCCTATGCTGCAAGGTACATATATTAATTATGATCAAAGTACACAAAAAACTGATGGACTGAACTATAAACAATTTCACTATGGTGAAGGGACTCAAACTGAATTACAAAGCAATGCAACAGAAGTTGCTATATCTAAATATAGACTAAAAAATTTGTTTCCTAAAGAACCTTTAAAATTTATATATTGGTACACTATAGGTAAATCTTGGGCCCAAATTAATTTTCCTTTTTATTGGAAGCCACTTTTTGGAATAAGCTATGAAATGGCTGGACTTTATCATTTCTTAATGCTTATACTAGCTGTTATAGGTTCTTTATTCTACTTTAAAAATAAAAGTAACAATAAGCTTCCAATACTTCTTATAGCCATTGTCATATATTTTGATATTGATTATTTGCCGTTCTTTACTATGGGAAGATATTTCTATCCTGCTGCACCGTATTTTATAATTATGGCTGCTTATGCTGTATTTTCAATAAAAGAACGAATTAGTGCTGGAAAATCAGAAAATCAAATAATTAATTAATAAAAAAATAGATGCTTTATAAAGCATCTACTTTTTTATTTCATTATGTAATAAATTCAAATACAGCTCATAAGTTCTCTTCTGCTGCTTTACTACAGTATCCAATATTAATCCACATATCAGCGAAAGCATTGATAAAATAATTAATCCAACTGCAAGTATGGCTGAGGGCATTTTGCTAATAAAGTGAGTTTCTAAAAACTCAATTATTACTGGAGTACCTGCTAATAGTCCTAAAATAAAAAATATAATAGTCCAAAAGGTAAAAAATATTAAGGGCTTGTAATCTTTAAAAAGAGTAAACACTGTTTTTAATACCTTTATACCGTCGTTAAAGGTATTAAGTTTGGAAACGCTTCCCTCAGGTCTGTCTCTATAGTCAATAGGAATCTCCTTAATTATAAATTTCTTGTCCAAAGCGTGTATGCTGATTTCTGTTTCTATTTCAAATCCTGAACTCAGCACTGGCATGGATTTTACGAACTCTTTATCAAAGCTTCTATATCCAGTCATTATATCATATATATCACTGCTGAAAAGCTTATTTATAAGTCCTCTTACCATTAAATTGCCCATATTGTGAAAGGCTCTTTTGTTCTCATTTTTATATGTACCGTTAGAAAGTCTGTCCCCTATCACCATATTTGCTTCTTTGTTTTTTATAGGTTCAATAAGTGAATGTACAAATTCTGCAGGGTAAGTATCATCTCCATCTACCATAACATAGCAGTCTGCATCTATATCTCTGAACATAGACCTAACCACATTACCCTTTCCTTGTCTAAACTCCTTTTTTACTATAGCTCCACTGTCTTTTGCAATTTCATATGTATTATCTTTTGAATTATTGTCATATACATATATATCTGCATCTGGAAGTTCTCTTCTAAAATCTGAAATAACTTTTTTTATTGTAAGCTCTTCATTATAACATGGGATTATAATTGCAACCTTCAATAAATTCACTCCTTTATCTATCATTTAATACAAAGTTTAAGATTTAACTCAATTACCATATTTAATAAAATAGTTATAAAAAGATTCAACTTTATCTATTATAGATTACAGTTGCAATTATTTCAATTTTTTTTACAAAATTCATGTTAATATATTTTATAAGTGATAATAACCAATGTATTTAGCTTTCTATGATATTTTCTGGATTTCCATTAAGGAAAGCTTTAAGATTGCTTACAGCTATATTCATAAGCCTCATTCTTGCTTCTTTTGCCGCCCAAGCTATATGAGGTGTTAATACACAATTTTTAGCTTTTATTAAAGGATTATCTTTTGAAGGCGGTTCTTCACTTAGAACATCTAATCCTGCAGCTGATATTGTTCCCTTATTTAAAGCTTCTGCTAAATGTTCTTCAACAATTAGCGGTCCACGCGAAGCATTAATTAATATTGCATTTTTTTTCATTTTATTTAAAGTATCTCTGTTTATAATTCCTTTAGTTGCATTATTTAACGGACAATTTAAGCTTAAAAAATCGGATTCTTCAAATATTGAATTTAATGATACCCACTTAAAGTTTTTCCTTTTGCTTTCGTCTGTTATTGTTCTGCTGTAAGCTATAACATTCATATCAAACACCTGGGCTATATCTGCTACCTTTCTACCTATAGCACCAAATCCAATTATTCCAATAGTTTTTCCACTAAGTTCGATTATAGGTTTATTCCAAAAGCAAAAATCTTTGGATTTACTCCAAGCCCCCTGTCTAACAGCTGCATTATGACTACTTACGTGATTTGTTATGTCCAGTATTAATGCAAAAATCATTTGTGCTACAGAATCAGTACCGTAAGCAGGTATATTGGTTACTATAACATTCTTTTTCTTTGCAGCGCTTACATCAACTACATTGTATCCTGTAGCCAATACTCCTATATACTTCAACTTAGTAAGTTTATCTATAAGTTTTTTATCTATTATAGTTTTGTTTGTTATGACTATTTCTGCATCTTTGCTTCTTTCATATGTTTCCGTTGAATCAGTTCTATCATATATTGTAACATCTCCTAGATTCCTAAATCCATCCCAAGATAAATCTCCTGGATTTAAAGTATATCCATCTAAAACAACAATCTTCAAACTATCCACTTCCTTTAACAATTTTTATAAAATAATAATATCAGATTTTATTTAATTTTTATATAAATTATAACCAGTATCTTTTTATAGTTTTTTTTATGTGTTATAATTTACTGCAAAAGCATAAAAATTTTAATAAAATATTTTGTTATACTTATTATATTCTTTGGGGGGAATTAGTATGTTTGAAGCTTCAATCACTGCAAAATTCGGGGGTAGTTCTTTAGCGGACGCAGGACAATTTGAAAAAGTAAAGTCCATAATTGAATCAGATAAAAATAGAAGGTATATAATCCCTTCTGCTCCTGGTAAAAGATTTAGTTCCGACTACAAAATTACAGACCTTTTATATTTATGTCATGCGCATGTTCAGCAAGGGATTCCGTTTAATGATGTATTTGAAATAATATCTAATAGGTACAAGGAAATAGTATCAGATTTATCTAAAAAATATAGCTATATGAATGATTTAAACATAGAAGAATATCTTGTAGCTATAAAAAATAATATTCAATCAGGTGCTTCTGCTGATTATACTGCAAGCCGAGGAGAATATCTAAATGCTATAATTTTATCTAAGCTTCTTAAGTTTCGATTTATTGATTCTGCTGAATTGGTGTATTTTAATAAATATGGAGTTTATGATGCTGCTAAAACCCAAGAAGCAGTAGCGGCTAAATTAGTCCATATTAATTATGCTGTTATACCAGGGTTCTATGGCACCACTCATAATGGAAATATTAAAACCTTTACTAGAGGTGGTTCTGATATAACTGGAGCTATAATTGCAAAATGTACCTCTTCTGTACTTTACGAAAATTGGACTGATGTTTCTGGCTTTATGATGACCGATCCTAGAATTGTAGATAACCCTAAGCCTATAGATGTAATCACCTACAGGGAACTAAGAGAACTTTCATATATGGGAGCAGGTGTTCTTCATGAGGAAGCAGTATTTCCAGTAAGGGAAGTAGGTATACCTATAAACATCAAGAATACTAATCGTCCTAAGGATAAAGGTACCCTTATCGTTGATGATTCACAGAAAAGTGACAATCAGCATGCTATTACAGGTATAGCTGGAAAGAAAGATTTTACAGTTATAGCAATTGAAAAACATCTTATGAATATAGAATTAGGTTTTTGTAGAAAGTTACTTTCAATACTTGAAAATAATGGTATTCCTTTTGAATGTATGCCTTCCGGTATTGATTCTGTCTCATTAGTTATAGAAGATAAAAAACTTCAAGATAAGCTTGAAGATATAATAGATGAAATAAATAGGCAGTGCAGACCAGATTCCATAGATGTATATCCTAATATGGCTCTTATTGCTACCGTTGGTAAAGGAATGTCTAGGAAAAAAGGAATAGCCTCTCAGATATTCACTTGCCTTTCAGAAAATCAAGTTAATATCAGAATGATTAATCAAGGCTCCTCTGAAATAAACGTTATAGTTGGGGTTGAAACAGAAGATTTTGATACAGCAATTAAATCAATATATAATCGTTTTGTTTATTAAAAATAGATTAATACATCATAATTTAATGCTAAAATTTAAATAGTATAAAAATAGTTCGTAACTTTTGCAGGCTACGAACTATTTTTATACAAGTTACTTACTACATTAATTTTGAAGTGACAACTTATCCTTATAATGGTAAAATAGCATTAATATATTCGTATCATCAACATGCTAATAAATTATGCAGGGAGGTGTGATTTCATGGATATATCATTAGATGAGATTTTTATCTACATAAAAAAATTAGAGGACAAAGTCAATGAGATGGATAAAGCAAACAAAAAAAACATTCTCACTATAAATATGCTAGATGAAGAAATTAAAGAAAAAAATGATATTATATCAAAGGTAAGCAACAAAGCTAGCAATTTAGAGCTTTGGCAAGAAAATTCAACAAAGTATGCAATAGAAACCATGGATGACTTTGAGGAAATATATAATTTTGCTTTATTGAATAACAATAAAGCTTTACTTACTAATATATCCCTTGTAAAGGACGCATTAACTATCAGAATGAAACAGCTAGGAATCATCGAAATAGAGGCACTTGGGAAGACATTTGACCCCAAATATCATGAATGTATAAAAATTATTAATGATGATAGTAAAAAGAAATATGAAATAGTAGATATGGTAAAAAAAGGTTATATTCATAATGGAAATATAATTAGAGTTGCTAAAGTTATAGCAGTTAAATAAAGCATCATGATTACATATTGTTTTTTAAAGGAGGGTTAATATTTATGAGAACCGTGATTGGGATAGATCTTGGTACAACTACTTCTGAAATTGCTTATCTAAAGGATGGTAAATCTATTATAATACCAAATGATTTAGGTAGTAAATTGACTCCATCTGTTGTAAGTTTATCAGAAAATGATGAAATAATTGTAGGCGAATTTGCTAAAAGACAAGCTGCTTTAAAACCAGAAAGTACAGTTTTAGAAGTTAAAAGATTTATGGGAACAGATAAAAAAATTTCTTTAGGTGAAAACATCCATACTCCCCAAGAAATCTCGTCTATGATATTAAAAAAGCTTAAAAAATATGCAGAAATTTATATAGGAAATGAGATAAAAGAAGCCGTTATAACTGTTCCTGCTAATTTCAATGATTTGCAAAGACAAGCTACTGTTATGGCGGGTGAAATGGCAGGACTAAAGATCGAAAGAATTATTAATGAGCCAACAGCTGCAGCGCTTGCCTATGGTCTTGAAAATATGAGCGCTGAAGAAAACATATTAGTTTTTGATTTGGGCGGAGGCACCTTTGATGTATCTGTATTGGAATTTTTTGAAGGAATTCTTGATGTAAAATCTAGCCGAGGAAATAATGCTTTAGGAGGAAAAGACTTTGATAAAAAGCTTGAAGACTACGTTATTGAGGAGTTTCAGAAAGACAAAAATATAGATTTATCAGATAATTTAAAAGCAACGGCTAGAATAAAAGAAGCTTGTGAACGTGCTAAAATAGAGCTATCTTCTATGGAAAAAGCTAATATATCTCTCCCCTTCATTGCTGAAGATAAATTTGGCAACCCATTAGAACTTAATATTGAAATTACTAGAGAAAAATTCAATGAATTAATAGATGGTTTAATTCAATCTACTAATATTATCATAGATGAAGCTCTACGTGCATCTGGACTTAAAGAAAATGATATAACCTTGGTACTGGCAGTTGGTGGCTCTAGTATTGTTCCAAGAGTTAAAGAGCTTCTTATAAATAGATTTGATACAAGAGTAAAAGGCGATTTTAATCCTCAAGAAGCAGTTGCCTTAGGCGCTGCTGTTCAAGCTGCTATAGTTAGTAAACAAATTAATGCAGATGAAGGGTTAATAATAACTGATATATGCAGTTATTCTCTAGGCATAAAGATTACTAAAACACTAAGCACTGGCAGAAAAGTCTTTGGAGTATTCGATCCAATTATAACTAGAGATACAAAGATTCCTTGTTCAGTGAAAAAAACATATTATACTTCCTATGATAATCAGGCTGATGTAGAAATAGAAATATATGAAGGGGAAGGAAAAATGGTATCTGAAAATACAAACATAGGTTCCTTCGAGCTTAAAGGTATCCCGCCTAAACCTGAAGGTGAGGAATCCATTGAAGTAACCTTCACCTATAATCTTAATGGTATGCTGGAAGTAAAAGCAAAAATAAATAGCACTTCTGAAACTGTTGGTAAGGTTATTAATATTATAAATTCTAGTAATGTTAATATGTATTTAGACAGCATAATAGAAAATCTAGATAATTGGGAAGACTATCCTTTAGCATCAAGAGTAAAAATGATAATAAATATAGCCGAAAAAAAATTAGATAAAATTCAAAATCCTCAAAAGCAAAAAATAGAATTCCTTCTAAAGACACTTAAAAGTGCTATTATTAATAATAATGAAAGCCTAGTTCAGAAATACGATGACGAGTTAACTGATATATTATTTGAAATGCAGTAAATTGCTTATAAGGAGGCCTTTATGGATTACTATCAAGTACTTGGAATAGAAAAGAACGCTGAAATAAAAGAAATAAAAAAAGCTTATGCAAAAATGCTTAGAAAATGTTCTCCTGAAGAACATCCAGAAGAATATAATAAAATTAGAGAAGCTTATGATATTTTAAGCAATTCAGATAAAAAAGCAGAGTATGATGCCTATTCCAATTATAATGATGAAATTGAGCAGTATTTAAACGCAGCTAATCTGTATATGGATAATGACCAGTATAGCGAAGCTATTAAAAATTATAAAAAAATACTCATTATAGAACCTAAACTTGCTGCTATTAAGAACCAGTTAGCTTTAGCCTATGGATATAATGAAAATTACTATGAATGCATAAAACTTCTTAAAGAACTGACAAATGATTATCAAGAAAATTATTTATACGCATACAATTTAGGTCACGCCTATCTAAAAATAAATAATAAGGAAGATGCTATTAAATGCTGGTATACATCTTTAAAATTAGATTCAACCCATATAGAAGCAGCCGCCTATTTAGTTAATTTACTGATTGAATTAAATCGCAATGAAGAAGCAGAAAAATTTCTTTTGTCAAATGCAAAAGGAATAGATAGTTTAGATTATTATTTAGAATTGCTTAAATTTTACATAAGAGTAGAAGATAGAGAGAAAATTTCTTTATTAGTTAAAGATATTCTTTCTTTGTCTGAAGTAGAAGAAGAAAAAGATAATTTAGCCTTTGAAATTTGCAAGTTTTGTTATGATATAAAAGGTCCATTTAAAATAAAGTTATCTATATTGATATTGGAACAATTATTGAATTTATATCCAGATTACACCGATGCATATAATCTTTTAAAATCAAGAAAATCTAGGATTTACTTATGTGATGAGTATGCAGTCTTTTGTAGAAATGAATTTTTTGAAGATTATTTTGTGCGATATATCTATATGAATGTCTGTTATATGGATTTTTCGGAAGAAGAATATAAAAAATCAATAGAAGACATACTTGCAGAAATAAAAGATGAAGCCTACACTCATCCTGACAAAAACTTAGACATGCTTAAATTGCTTAAAAAAAATTATCCTAATTTATATAATCTTCAAAATGAATATTTCGATAGCTTATATAAATATTCGGAAGCTTGGAGTAATAGATATGAAAGTAACAATAGGCTGCAAGCGGATAAAAAAATTCCTGCTGCTTTTAAAAAATTAGTTAATTTATGGCTAACAAATAACCTATCTACTGAAGAAAGAAATGATAAATTTAATGTTATTTCTTCAGAAATAAAAAAATTAAGCAGAAAAAAAGTCAAATCTTCAATAATATCCTTTAAAAGCAATTATACCCATTTATATGAGCTTAATTCAAAATATTTAGATTCTGTTTTAGAATTGAATATGCAGCAGCGCATGTCACAAAGTAGCATCTTTAGAATAGTCATTGCAGTTATAATACTTATGAGAATTATAGCTCATATTTTTAAAATTTAGATTATAAAAAAGTTTTAGATAAGAGTGAATACACGCTTATCTAAAACTTTTTATTATTCATTGATAGCAGTTTTTATATCGAAATTTTCCATAAATTTATTAATATTTTCCTTATTTTTAATAACTTTGTTTATAATTGCTCCGCCTAAACATACCTCTCCGTCATAAAACACCACTGCCTGGCCTGGAGCAATACCTCGCTGTGCTTCATCAAAAACAACTGTGCAGGAATCAGAATCTTCATTTAAATAAACAGTAACTCCTTGATCCTGCTGCCTATATCTGAATTTAGCTGTACATTTAAAAATCCTAGGTTTTGTTTTTAAGCTTATAAAATTCAGATCTGAAGCTTTGAGTCCATATGAAAATCTTACAGGATTATCTTCACCTTGTGCCACATATAATATGTTTTTTTTCAAATCCTTATCTACAACAAACCAAGGCTCTCCTGTACCTACGCCTCCTATACCAAGTCCCTTTCTTTGCCCTATAGTATAATGCATAAGTCCCTCATGTCTTCCTACCACTTCACCATTTATCGATTTGATTTCACCAGCTTTTGCAGGAAGATAATTATTTAAAAACTTATCAAAGTCCCTCTCTCCTATAAAGCATACTCCAGTACTGTCTTTTTTGTTGGCAGTTTTGAGATTATATTTTTTAGCTATTTCTCTTACCTGCTTCTTTTCCATATCTCCAACTGGGAAAAGTGTCTTAGAAAGAGATTTTTGATTAAGCATACATAAGAAATAGCTTTGATCTTTATTTTTGTCAATTCCCCTAAGTAATCTGTACTCACCATCTTTAAAGTCAACTCTTGCATAATGCCCAGTAGCCATAAATGTAGCACCAACCTTTAAGGAATAATCTAAAAACGCTTTAAACTTTATTTCTTTATTACACATAACATCGGGATTTGGTGTTCTCCCCTTCTTGTATTCATCCAAAAAATAAGTGAAAACTCTATCCCAATATTCTTTAACAAAATTAACAGAGTAATATGGTATACCTATTTCATCACATACTCTTCTCATATCATCATAATCTTCAACTACAGTACAAACTCCATCATCGTCCTTTTCATCCCAATTTTTCATGAAGACACCTATGACTTCATATCCTTGTTCCTTCAAAAGCAAAGCAGTTACAGATGAATCTACTCCACCTGACATTCCTACTATCACTCTTGTCTTTTCATTACTCATATTTAATCAACAGCCTTTCGTTTATCAAAAGTATATCATTGAATTTATCATATTAATATAGTTAATTAATAGGAAACCTTTCATAATTATAAAATATTATATTATAAGAAAACAAATTTATATGGTGATTGACTATGCCTGATTCATATTATACTTTATCAAGAGATAAAATATATAAAATACTAGTGGATAAGAAAAACTTCGTATTGAAGCTTCTAAAAAATAACATAGTAATAAAAACTTACCCTATAGCAATTGGGAAACCAGCTACCCCTACTCCTACTGGAAAATATAAAATAATAAATAAAGCTTACAAGCCTGGCGGGCCTTTCGGCGAGCGGTGGCTTGGTTTAAGTATTCCAGGATACGGGATTCATGGTACAAACAATCCTTCATCTATAGGCAAGGCAGTTTCCAATGGTTGTATTAGAACTTTTAACGAGAATATTATCGAATTGTATAACACGGTCCCATTAGGTACTACAGTAGAAATATTTTAAATTTTATTTATCAATATTTAATTCTTCGATTATGAATTTATCAAAATTGATATCTTCTATGAAATTATTTTCATCAAAAGCTAATTTGCTTCTATTGTTGTATTCATCTAGGTTGCTTGGAAGCCAATAGGGTTTGCTTATATCTAATTCATGACATATTTTTGTTATACATGCTTTGAGGTTTTCTTGATAATTTTTATTATCATCAAATTCCTCTATGTGTTCTTTTATTATTTTGTTATTCTTAACAACTTTTCCTAAAATCTTTATCATAAATCCCTCCCAATTATGCAGTTACACAATTATACCGTAATGTTATTATATTATTTAAAATAAATTTTGTAAACAAAGCTTAGTATACATCATAGTCTATTACTGTAAATATTGTGTAGGAGATAATAAATGTTATATACTAACTTGCCTGAAGGCAATTATGAAAACTATACATCAGATAATACTTATGGATCTACTGACTATGAATTAGAGGATACAAATTACCTAATTGATTTTAATGAATTATGCGAATTAGAAACAAATGATTTGCCAGAAACTTGTCCCTATAGACAAGTTCTAAATACAAATAATCCTTTAGTAGATTTCAACACTAGAAAGATTCCAACAGCACCTCCACCAAATTATACTCCTGCTAAATCAGAAGCTAAGGTTTCCTCTAGTAAAACCAAAGCTGTTGATGCTTTTTCCCTTCGCCCCTGTGTAAATAGAATTATATATATATGGCCGAAAAACGGAAGAGGATTTTGGGCGTATGTGACATTTGTAGGTAGACGTTCTCTAGCTGGTTTCCGATGGAATGGAAGAAGATGGTTCTATTTCGGAATGAGTTTACGAAATGTTGATGCATTTTTTTGTGGCTAATTCTTAATTAACAAAAAGGAGCATAACAGAGTTCATTTGTTCTCTGTTATGCTCTTCTATTAATTGCTTATTGGGATAATCGTAAAAAAATTGATTCATAAATATTTTTCTAAGCTTCATTTAACAGCCAAATTGTAAGATTAAGGACTGAGGCATAAGAAACCCATAATAGATATGGTATCAAAAGAAATGCCGAAATCTTATGAATTCCATAAAAAATTATTATAGTGAAAAAAATTAATATAACTAAGAATAGAGATACTATAAAAGCCAATCCATAAAGTTTGAATTGAAAAAACACTGCTGTCCATAAAAAATTTACACCCAGCTGTACTATATAGAGAATTATTGCCTTTTTTACTCTTGAGTCTTCATTCCTTTTTAATAAAATTCTATTAGATGATATACTCATTAGTAAATATAAGATAGGCCATACAATCATAAATACATAGTTTGGTGGTGAAAAAATAGATTTTTTTAGTGAATCATAGGTTTTAGCTATATCCTTAATGGAAAAAGCAACTAAAATCGCTATGCCTTCAGTTAAAATTATATTCATCAGTAAAATAATTATTTTTTGTAATCTATGAGATATCTTCACTATAACCTCTCCCTACTATTCTTTACCTTAATATAGATAATGATTTAAGCAAATAAATTCACTTCAATAAAGCATATACATTTATTAATGAATTATTCTATATGTGCAATAATTATTTGCATTTTATTTACTTTTGCATTAAATTATATATTAATAGATATTTATAAATTTTAGAAAGTGGTGATACTCATGACTGAACCTTTAAAAAATATTGATTGGGAGAACTTAGGGTTTAGCTACATAAAAACTGATTTAAGGTACATATCCTACTGGAAAAATGGAAAATGGGATGATGGTAAATTAGTAGAAGATAATACTCTTACTATAAGCGAAGCTTCTACTGCTCTTCATTATGGACAGCAATGCTTTGAAGGACTAAAAGCATACAGAAGAAAGGATGGCAAAATTCAACTATTCAGGCCTCAAGAAAATGCTAAAAGAATGATTAATACTTGTAGAAGGCTATTAATGCCTGAAGTATCAATAGAAAAATTTGTTGATGCTGTTACAAAGGTTGTAAAAGCAAATGAAGGATATGTGCCTCCATATGGCACTGGGGCTACCTTATATCTAAGACCTTTAGTTATTGGAATTGGAGACAATATCGGTGTAAAGCCTGCAAATGAGTATTTATTCTGTGTATTTTGCATACCAGTTGGTCCTTACTTCAAGGGCGGATTGACACCTGTAAACTTTACTATAGCAGATTATGATAGAGCCGCTCCTAGAGGAACAGGAAGTGCAAAAGTTGGTGGAAACTATGCTGCAAGCTTATTGCCTCATGAAAAGGCAACTAAAGAAGGTTTTGCTGATTGTATATATTTAGATCCAGCTACTCAAACAAAAATTGAAGAAGTTGGAGCTGCTAATTTCTTTGGAATAACCAAGGATAATAAATTTGTTACCCCCTACTCACCTTCTATTTTGCCTAGTATAACAAAATATTCTCTTATGACTATTGCTAAAGAATACTTAAATATGGAAGTAGAAGAAAGAGATGTATTTATAGATAATTTAGATGAATTTAAGGAATCTGGTGCTTGTGGAACAGCTGCTGTAATCACACCTATTGGTGGAATACAGTATAATGAGAAACTTCATGTATTCTTTGATGAAAAGAAAGTTGGCCCAATAACTAAAAAACTATATTATACTTTAGTAGGTATACAATTTGGAGATGTAGAAGCTCCTAAAGATTGGACTTTAGTTCTGTAATTATCACTTATATAAAAATAGGATCTTTAGCATCTGCGTAAGATCCTATTTTTATAATTTTAACGTAAAGTAGTTTTATATTCCAATGCGTATTCATTAAATAACCCTTTTGGTGCCTCTATTTCATCTTTTTCTCTCAAATTAATATTTATTCCATTACTAATTGCAAAATAAGCTATATTTAACATGATGTAAAAAATTATTGCTACTAACATTTTTAACACCCTCTTATAATTAATTTTTTCTACACTCTTAATATAAGCTATTGCAACACTTTTTTCAAACAGCTTGCAAGAATTGTTTCATAATTAAATGTATCTTGCAATGAATATTCCATAATTTAAGATAATTAAACTATGCAGTTTAGCAATATTATCCTATATGAAATAAACAAGTATAAAAAATGAAAGATTTTTTGCATTTTTTTCAATATAAATTTAATTCAAATTGTGGTACAGTTTTAGAATCATATGTAAATATCCTACAATAAAAAATTTCCTACATAAGATAATTAAATTAGTAATATTACTCTACTAAAAATATAGTAATAATGCTGTAGAGAAGAGATTTTATAAATATTAGAGTATACTTTTGCCATGAAATATCCTATAATATAGTATAGAATTTGGTATTTATATATCTATTTAAATAATAAGGAGTTTAGTGATGAATAATAACTTACAGCAAAGTAATAAAATAAGTATAGCTAAAAAATTAACTTCAGGAATTAACTTTAGACGAGATGGAATTCTATTAAGAAATATCGATCCTATGCGTCAAATACTTCCTTATCTTTTTAGAAGTAGAAATGGAAGCATAGTTTATTCACCAGAAGCTGTTGAATTCGATAATGCTAAAGCACTTATTAAAAATTTGAATAAGGAAGATTCTTCTTTACGAGTAGGAACATTTGAAATGGTTATAGCGGCTTTAGTAAGAACTATTTCTCAATATCCTCATCTTAACAGATTTGTTGGAGGAAAGAAAATATATGCAAGAAAAGCTATCTCTTTTTCTTTTGTAGTTTTAAAAATAGAAAATGGTGCTCAAATTGAAACTAACTCAAAAGTTTATTTCGAAAAAACTGACACAATATATGAAATATCAAAAAAGATTAATGAAAGTATAGATTTATGCTTATCAGACAACTCCAAAAATGATGACAAGCTCATGGCGTTTGTAACAAAGATGCCGTCTGTACTAACAAATTTAGTTACTACTTCAGTGAGAAAAATGAATGATTGGGGAATAATTCCTATGAGCCTTATTCTTACAGATCCTTTATATTCTACATCATACATATCTAATTTAGGCAGTATTGGGCATGATGCACTAAATCATCATCTTTATGAATGGGGTACTACTTCTTTATTTGTAACTATGGGAAAACTAAATAAGATAAATCATTTAAATGCAGATGGAAGCGTGAGTTCTAAAACAATTCTTAACTTAGTTGTATCTGTTGATGAAAGAATTGCAGACGGAGTATATTTAGTTAAAGCATTAAAATATTTTAAGAGTTTATTAAATAAGCCAGAAAAGCTTTTGACTCCTCCTGAATATGTAGTAGAGGATGACGGCATTTAATTAATGTATTGGGGTGTTAAAAATGGAAAATGAAAATTTTTATACTTTAGGAGAAGAAATTGCTAATGCCATAACTCATGGTATTGGTGCACTATTATCCATAGCAGCTCTAGTTATTTTAATAGTTCACTCTTCTATATATGGCACTGCTTGGCATGTAGTTAGTTACACAATTTTCGGTACTACATTGATTATATTGTATACAGGATCCACACTTTATCACAGTATTACTAATAAAAAAGCAAAACACGTGTTTAGAATCTTTGATCATTCTTCTATTTATCTTCTTATAGCTGGCACCTATACGCCCTACACTTTAACAGTTCTAAGAAGCCCCTTAGGATGGACTATATTTGGGGTAATATGGGGATTAACAGTTTTAGGCATAGTAATTAAATCTCTTTGGGTAGGTAAATATGATAAAATTTCTACTGCTATGTATGTAATTATGGGATGGATGGTAGCAATATCTTTAAAAAAATTATGGCTTGGAGTACCGCACATCTCATTTTGGTTATTACTTATAGGTGGGATACTCTATACTCTTGGCGCAGTGCTTTATTCTTTCGATAAAATTCCATATAATCACCCTATATGGCATCTTTTCGTTATGGCTGGAAGTACATGCCACTTTTTTTCGGTATTAAAGATGATATAAATTATGTAACAACGTCATTAAATAATTCATAATATACATGAGGAAATATATCTGAAAAAATTTTGAAAGGAGTCTATTATGGATTCTAATCCTCATGAAATTTATATCAAAAACTTTAATATAAATTTATTAGAATGTAAATATCTTGGCAAAGGCAATAACGGAATAGTTTATCTCCTTCCAGATAGAAAAGTTATAAAAATATGCTATGCTGTGGATAGCTGTAAAAAGGAATATAACATTTTACATAGGATCAAACACAGCCGCTATTTTCCAAGAGTTTATGGTATGACAGGAAATTATATGATAAGAGATTATGTTGAAGGAGAAATATTAAAAAATTATATAAAGCATAATGGGTTAAGTAGAGAGCTTTCTCTCAAGATAATGGACTTATTAGACGAGTTTAAAAAACTAAAATTTTCCAAAAATGATATACGATGTAAGGATATTATTGTTAAACCTGACGGAGAGTTAATGATAATAGATCCTAAGAAATTTTATTCTAAAAAAAGAGATTATCCTAGACATCTTTGCAAAGGACTATACAAGCTTAATGTTTTAGATATTTTCCTAAATACTCTTAAAGAAAAAAAGCCAAAAGAATATAACAAATGGAATCACAAAATCATAAGCTATATAACTTTAAAAGAAAATCAAGGTGATTTGTAATTTGCTTTACTTTTCATATTTTTAGCAAAAGTGTGGTAAACTATTACCACACTTTTTATTATGCATTAATTAGACTTTCTACCTTGTCTTCTAGCTTTTGAATACCATCGGCTTCTCCATTATGAACATCATAAAAGTTCTTTAAATTTTTAAAATAATTTAGATATGCATCCTGCTTTTCTTTGGTTATTTTAAAATTTTTAGCTACATAATTTATTATTTTTCTTTCTTCTTCAGTATAATTTCCATCTACTAAAGCTAGTCCTAATAATTCAAAATATACTATATTGCGAATTCTTTCAGTTGAACTAGAAAATATATTCATAGCTTCTTTTAGGTTTACACAATAAATTAGTTCATCTCCAATGGATAGCTCTTCTATGTATTCCTCTATTAGATTAGCCTCTGCCTCTCCTAACTCTTTATCAGCTGTTGCTAAACTTTTAATGAGGCTTATAAAAGTTATAGATTCCTTCTTATTTAATTCTTTAATAAGCATATTTTTTCCCTCCCATAAATTTCTACAGTTATAATTTTACTACATTATTTACTTATTGTAAAACATAAGATTGGTTAAATATACGTTTTTTGAATTCATATTGTACATTGAATAATCTGCGATTAAATGATATTATTTTAAATAAGTAATTTTTAATGCACTAATTTTAGTATAGAAAGCAGGAGATAAAATGAATATTGAATTCAAAAAGAAGTTGCCTTCTTCTTCACAAATTATCAATGAAATTCCACTTCCAACCGAACTAAAAAGTACTAAAAAAATTAAAGATAAGGAACTTGCTGATATTATAAAAGGTGAATCTTCCAAGTTTTTATTAATAATAGGTCCTTGTTCAGCTGATAATGAGGATTCTGTTTGTGAATACACTAATAGACTAGCATATTTACAAGAAAAATTTAAAGATAAAATTATGATTGTTCCCAGAGTTTATACAAATAAACCTAGAAGCACTGGTGAAGGATACATGGGGATGGTTCATCAGCCAGATCCAACAAAATCTCCGGATCTTGAAGAAGGTATAAAAGCTATAAGGAAGCTTCATATAAGAGTATTAAAAGAATCTAACTTAGTTACTGCAGATGAAATGCTCTATCCTGAAAATTATACCTATCTATCAGATGTACTTAGCTATGTAGCTATAGGTGCTAGATCAGTAGAAGATCAACAGCATCGATTAACAGTAAGCGGTATGAGCATACCTGCAGGAATGAAAAATCCTACTTCTGGTGATATATCAGTTATGCTTAATTCAATTACAGCTGCTCAAATTGAACATACTTTTGTTTATAATGGCTATGAAGTTGATACGAAAGGAAATTATCTAGCCCATGCTGTACTTAGAGGTGCAGTAGATTTTAATGGCAAAAGCATACCAAATTATCATTATGAAAACTTGCTTGATGTATATGATAATTACATTAAACGTGGATTAAAGTACCCCACTGTTATCGTAGACACTAATCACTCCAACTCTAATAAAAAGTATTTTGAGCAGCCTAGAATAGCTAAAGAAATATTGTTCAATAGAAAATATAATCCAAATCTAAAGAAGCTTATAAAGGGATTGATGATTGAAAGTTATCTGGTAGAGGGAAGACAAGAAATTGAAGAAAATATTTATGGAAAATCAATAACCGATCCTTGTCTTGGTTGGGAAGACACTGAAGATCTTATAAAATATATTTACGAAAACCTATAATAAACTGTATTTTACATATGTATTATAAAAAGATGGATTAATATCCATCTTTTTATTGAGAATTTCTAACTTTTAGCAGCATTTCCAAGCCTTCATTAACTTCGGATAGAGGTAGATTGCCATTATTCAACTCTTCTTTTGACTTATTCTTAATAGAGTCATAGAACCCTATTCCTATGTCTAATATTTCATTTTTATCTTCTCCACTATCCAATAATTCATAAATTAAATCTTCAGCTAAATCAAACTTACCTGTTAGTTCATAGTACTTAATTATTTGCAATTTATATTTAAAATCTATTTCATAAGCATCAAGTATATCTAATAGTACTGCTACCTTTTTATCGCATATTTCAGTAGATGTATTATCATTCATAATTGAATTTAAATAAGCATACAAGCTTTTAAAGCATAAATTTATATATGTATTATGCTGATTCATTTTATCTTTTACATTTGCATCTAGATTTAGAAGCTCTCCAAGAATTATTAGTTTCATAGATTGAGAAGTTTCATAGGCTCCTATAAAAGCTACTATATCCTCATAAGATAGCCTGTTTACCAAATTCATATCAATACCCAATAATTCTTTATAGGCTTCATTTAAAATTTCATTGCTTGCCTCATATTGATTATTTTTATTGCATGCAATAATTTTTTCAATTACTTCCCCTAGCCTTTTCATTTTTTCTGAAAAAAGATCATTTTTTATCATATAAACATTAATCCTCCATATAAATTTAATTAAGTCACTATTCTTCCATGCTAAATTTACATATAGGTATATTATACATAAATCAATATACTTCTGTCAAAAATGCATTTTTTATAATAAAAAAACCTAAATTTTGATATTCAATCTCATTATATCGTTTACAGAGGCTATTCTCTTTTAAAATTGTAATTTGCACAAAAAAAATCAAAATATTATAATTATATTCATAAATAATTATTTCATAGGAGGTAAAAATGTTAAAGAGTAAAAAAGATGAAAAATTTATTGAAGCTATAGAACATATATTCAAAAAAACCTCAAAAAATTTTAATGTACTATTATGGGATGGAGAAATATTAAAATACACAGATACCCCTGACTTCATTTTGAAATTTAATGATGAAGATGTATTCAAAAAAATACTTCTAAAACCCAGTGCAATAACTTTTGCAGAAGCTTTTATGGATAAATCCTTTGATATCGAAGGTAACATATTTAAAGCTCTTGAGCTTAAGGATGAATTAAGTGATATGGAACTATCTACAAAAGAAAAACTTAATATACTTATAAAAAGTTCCCCTTTATCTACATTAACTTCTCATACTAAAGAAAATGATAAAAAATACATATCCCATCATTATGATATTTCAAATGATTTTTACAAATTGTTCTTAGGTCCAACTATGACCTATTCTTGCGCTTACTTTAAAGATAAAGATAATGATATTACAACAGCCCAAATAAATAAAATTGAGCATATTTGTAAGAAACTTCAATTAAAAAGCGGCCAAAAACTATTGGATGTGGGCTGTGGATGGGGCACATTAATCATTTGGGCGGCTAAAAATTATGGCGTAGAAGCTCATGGAGTAACCATAAGTGAAGAACAATATAAGTATGTTTGTGAAAGAATTAAAGAAGAACACCTAGAAGGAAAATGTTTTGTGGAATTGATGGATTATAGAGATATTAAAGGTGAAGAAATATACGATAGGATAGTAAGTATAGGCATGTTTGAACATGTAGGCGTAAAAAATCTTCCATTATATTTCCAAATATTAAATAGACTGCTTAAAGAAGATGGTTTATTTCTTAATCATGGTATCACTCATTCAATTAAAAGTACTGTTTCTGAAGAAGAAGCTGAATTTATTGATAAATATATATTCCCTGGCGGTGAACTTCACACTATTAGTGGAATTCAAACTATCATGGAAGAATCAAATTATGAGATATATGACGTGGAATCTTTGAGAGAACATTATTTTAAAACATTGAATTGCTGGGTAAATAATTTGTTGGAAAATAAAGAGAAAGCTATATCTTACGCATCAGAAAGAATATATAGAACTTGGATTTTATATATGGCAGGCTGCGCTCTTACTTTTAGAGCAGGTAATATATCAGTATATCAAGTTCTCTTAGGTAAGATGCCTAACAAAATATATTTCAATAATAAACTTACAAGAGACTATATGTATAAATAAAAAATAAGAGGCTTTGTTGCACAACTAACTAATCAGTTAGTTGTGCAACAAAGTCAAATTTTAAGAAATAAAACTATATATCTAGATAGTTACATCCAAATTTCTACTATAAAAAAAGCTATTTAAAATCCAGATAATTTGTTACCGTATTTGTCTAAATTCATATCCCTTATTTTTTAAATATTCTATTATAGATGGCAGTATCTCTGCTGTAGATTCTTTTGTGTAAGTATCGTGCATTAAAACAATTAAATCCTCTTTATATCCGCTTTCTACAGTATTCTTAAATCTAGTAAAAAGCTGCTGAGGCGTTTTCTTTCCAGGGCTTTCAGCATCCCCATTTAACGCATTCCAGTCTATATAAGTATAACCCTTTTCTTTCAGAAAATTTTCGTAAGGAACATATTTAGGATTTTGAAATGCCCCTCCAGGAAATCTATATATTCTACTAGAAAAATTTGAGCCTAAAATACTTTTCATTATAGCGTCATCATGATTAAAATCATTTTCGAAATCATTCAATGAACCATACATTTTACTATAATTATGAGAATAACTATGGTATCCTATTGAATATCCTTCATTGAATTCTTTTTTTACAAGTTCAGGACTTTCTTCTGCCATCTTACCTATAATAAAAAAAGTAGCTGTTACATTATTTTTTTTAAGTGTTTCTAATATTTTAGGAGTTACAGTTTTAGATGGACCATCATCAAATGTTAAATATGCAGTTTTTATTCCATCTTTTTTATATAAAGAATTAACATCTAGTAGCTCTTTAGAACTGCTACTATTAGTCACAGCTTGGCTGTTTTTATCTTTATTATATTCAGCTTGTACACTTTGATTGCTAACACCATTACCCTGTACATTTGTGTTGTCAGAGGTTTTAATACTATCATTGTTTGTATTAGGATTATCCTTAGGTGCATCATTTGATGCACTCTCAGCTTCTACAGTACTATTAACCTGAGATTCCTGAATTTCATTTTTTTTATCACTATAAACTTGTTTAACTACATCCTGTGAACTTTTGGTTTTGCCAGCATTTGCAATACTAATTAATATAAATATACTGCTCAAACAAACAACAGTAAAAAGTAATGATAATAATATTTTTCTTCGTTTTGTATAAACTTTTTTTCTATTTCTTTTGCTCAAGTATAAGACCCCCATCACCATTATATATATCATAATATAATACGTAAAAGTTGGATTTAATGTGCAAACTTTGATATATTTATTTAAAATTAGTCATATACAAGCATTATTTTTTATTTCTAGGCTTACTCTTCTTTCTAACAGAAAATCCAAAAGTGCCTAATATATCTTTTTCCAATGAAAAATATTCTCCATGGCTATAGGCCACCAAATCGGCTTTTTCTAAATGTATTTTACCTTTTAAGTCTATAATACTTTCTTCTACATTCACCTGTACTATTTCAGCTAAAAATAAGTCATGGCTTCCAAGTGGTGTTATATTTTTTACTTTACATTCTAATGTGACCGGCGACTTTTTTATCATTGGAACAGAAACTTTGCTGCAATCTTCCACTCCTAAATTCATATCCTCAAATTTATTGCTTGTCCTTCCTGACTTTACTCCGCAGTAATCTAACGCTTTGACCATATCTCTATTAGGTAGGTTAATAACAAATTCTCCGGTATTCTTAATATATTCATAAGAGAGTCTTTCCGGCCTTATAGCTACCGTTATCATAGGAGGACGAGTACAGGCCACTCCTATCCAGCCTACTGTAAAAACATTAGTCTTTCCATCTGTATTCTTAGATGTTATAAATACGGATGGGACTGGTGCTAAAAGTATACTGCCTTTCATTGATATTTTCCCCATATATAATTCCCCCTTTGTGCATACTATAATTTCTCTTTAGACAGAAAAATACCCAAATCCTATACAAAAGTTAATAAAACTTACATACAAAAGTTTTTTATATATACATTACTTTATTAACTAATTTAATTAGGATTTGGGATTTGCTATTTATTAAATATTAGTTGTTACGGAACAATTCTAAAACATATAAGAATATGTTTATAAAATCAAGATAAAGATTTAAAGCTGATAAAACTGACAATTTTGATACATATACTTCGTCAAACTCATATGCTCTCTGATGAATATATTTAACTCTTTGCATATCAAAGGCTGTAAGTCCGCAAAATATTATTATACCTAAAAATGATATAAATAAACTCATTTGCTCCATTGGCCATATCATTTGAAATACAGTAATTATCAATAGCCCAATAAGAGCCATAAATAACACTCTTTGTAAAGTTGACAAATCTTTTTCAGTTTTCATACCGATCATTGAGGAACTAAAAAACATTAAAGCTGCAAATAAGAATGCTCTAGATGCTGATTGAAACCCATATATTGTAAATATAGTGCTCAATGTTATTCCATTTAATATTGAGTATACAAAGAACCATGCTCTAGCTGTATTTACAGATAACTTTTGAATTTTTCTGCTTAAGCTAATCACTAAAACCAGCTCGCCTATAAATGCTACTAGAAATAGTGCCATAGGTGGCTCAGGCATCACAATAGAAAATGCCATAGCCGTTATAAAAGTTACCAGTAATCCTAAAGACATAGTAAGTAAAGTTCTTGAAATAAACCTATTCTGACTTTTTACAAAGGAATTTTCCATATTATCACCTCTCCATTAGATATCTTAAATTATTATATCATATTTTAAATGCTTATTACAGCATTATAAAAATACTTCTTATGATTCTCTTGACAAGTGAATAATACAATTTGATTAGTCAAACTATATTCTTTTAAAAATTCCATAGTTTTTTTTAGTCTGATTTCGTCAAATTGAATAAATGCATCATCTAATATAATTGGAACATTAAATTTTTTAAATATTAGATCCGCAATTCCTATTCTAAGAGCAAAATATATCTGATCTAACGTACCGCCGCTAAGGTAATCAATTTCAGTAATTTTATCCTGAAATTTATCTTTAACAGTGACATCATAACCCTGAGAAATGTAAATATTTTCATATTTTCTATTAGTAATCCTGCTCATTATGCTGCTTACTCTACTATTAAGTATTGGCGCATAATTTTTTTGAATTTCTGTAAAGGCTGCTTGAAGATTATCTTTGGCAAGAGTTATAGCTTCAAAATTTTTATAATAGTGTTTAAGCTCTTCTCTGTACCTCTCTATTTCTTCCTCTACTTGAGCTATTTTAATACCTTCCGCAGTACTCATTATTTTATTTTCTAAATTCTCTTTTTTATTTTTCAACTCATACAGTGAAATATTAATTGCCTTAATATTTTCATCTAATTTTTCTATAGAAGAAAATGTATTCTTGCCTTCTACTTCAGCTGCATACTTTAATAAATCAGGTATTTCTGACAAAATATTTTGCATTTGCCGTTCTAGCTGGTTAAAGTCAGTACCTTTCACAAGATTTGCATATCTATTTTGGCAGGAGTCTAATTCTAATTTTAATTTATTGTATTCAGATAACTTATCATCTATGTTGCTAACCATGCTATATAAAGAATCAATATCATCCATATCATATTTTAAATTATCTTGAATATTAAAATTAGAAAACATTATTAATAAATCCTGTACTACAATATCTATCTGTTCTTCTTTCCTCTTTAAGTCTAGTAAGCAATTATTATCTTCAAATCTAATTGAAAGTAATGTTTCTTTAATTCGCTTATATTTTCTTAATTTTTCATAAAATTCATCTATATTTCTTACTTCGCAGTGCTCCAATAAAAAATTAATATATTTCTGTATTTTTTCGACTTCTTCATCTATTTCGGTTTCTTTATAATTATTTGATAAAGCCTCTGAATAATTTAATTTTTTTAATTCTATACTATTATTAATATAATTTAAAATGCTATATGAAGTTAAAATGATACCAATTATGCTTGGTATTCCGGCTATAATATTTTTAAGTGCTATTGCAAGCACAGCTGACAGCATAAGAATTACTCCTATGAAAGCTGTATAGATATTCATTTTACGCTTTTCTAGCTGCATTTGCTGCTTTAACCTTATATTGTCTACTTCTATATTTTTTTCTTTATAAAGATTAACATTATTCTGCTTATGTATAAGTTGTGTTAGTTTTTCTTCCACATCCTCATCTAAAGTGTCAAATCCTTTTAATTTATTTATTTCTATTTCCTGCTCTTCCTTACGAGAAATTATATCATCATATCTTTTTTTTATCATATTTAAATCTCTTTTACGTTCAGATAGTATTAAAATAGCTTCTTTTATTCCATTGAGTTCATACTGTGCCTCTTCCATAGAGCCTCTATAAAAAATTCTTTCAAAGTTACGTAAAGAATAATTTATTTCTGATATTTTTTTCTTTTCATTTTTTATTTCATTATATTGGTAGTAAATAAATAGTTTTTGAGTAATTTGCCTTTTTGAGTTAAGCTGATCTAAACGTAATTTATTAATGTTAATTTGATTCTCGACTTCTCTTAGCTTTGAACTTAATTCAATATTTTCTGAATGTGATTTATTAATTGATTGCTTTTGAATTATTAAATTACTTATTTTTTCTTCATGCTCTTCTATTTTCCCTTGTTTTCTGCCACCTTTTAACAGCTTGATTTCATCATCCAGCATGGATATAGATTTATGAAAAGAAACATCTTCATCAGCGCTTTCATTAAGATTAGATAATTTTTTCATTATTTCATCTTCTTTATCTCTAGCCACTCTTGCACCCAATTGTTTTACAAAGAGTGTTTTCTCAAAGGCTTCTTCTCCAAGTCCAAAAATATCTTTTCCTGGGCAGTAGTTATCAAAATAAATTGCTTTCTCACCAGTTAATAGATTATATATGTTGCAATTATCTTCTCTTTTTTGATTAGAAAAGCTTCTTTCAATGACATAATCAATACCATCATACTCAAATATCAATTGACCCTCTGCTCTTTCTCCATTCCACGGAAGAAATCTTTTTCTTTCATTCTCTCTCACATTTTTCTTCATCGAATTCATTCCATAGAACATACACTTAATAAATAATTGAAGAGTACTTTTCCCAGCTTCATTTTCTCCATAAATTATATTCATTCCTTCATTAAGTTTTAAATTAAAATCGGTAAATTTTCCAAAGTTTTTGATCTTGATTTCTTTTATTATCAATATATCACCTCTTTCAGATCTAAGGCATTAAGTCCTATTTTTAAGGCTAACCGCAGTTTTTCTTTTTCTTCTTCATTAGAGGCAAATTTTATTTTTTCCAGCATTTCTTTTACGAATACTCCTCTTAAGGAAAGTTGTTTTGAAATTTCATCATAATCTATTATTTCTTCAGTTTCATCTATCAGCTTTAAATAAAAAAATTTATCTTTAAGTTTTTGATATAATACATTAATATTTATTTTAAATTCTTTTTCAATATTTCCTCTTAAAAAAATTTTATATAAATTATTGGTTAATTCTTTTTCTGCAAAGTCTATACTATAATTTGATAAATCATTATGTAACTCTAGTTTTTCGTAAATTTTCAAAACAATATCATCATAATTTGATGAATCTGTTATATCAACATTTAATATTTTATACTTTCTTTTACATATTTCTTTAAAATCAAGATTTATTAAATCTTTGTTTATCTCACCTATTATTATTCCTTTAGAATCAATTTCATCAAATCCTCTTCCCTCTGGGCAACCGGGATATGCAAAACTAGTTTTTCCGACTTTTTTTATTCCTGAAAAAGTATGTATATGTCCTAAAGCTAAATAATCTAAACCGCTATTAGATATATCTTCATCACAAATAGGGTTATAATTTGAATTACCATTGTTACCTACGTAATCTCCATGCATAACCATTATATTAATCTTTTCAGGATTATTTATATTAAACTCATTTAGTAATCCTTGCTTTTCATAGGGATTTGAAAAAGCTGCCCCATAAACCACAGTATTTAAATTCGGTATTTCTACCTTTTCCATAGTTGGTTTAAAAATGTGTACATTATCCGGCCAAAGTAGTGTTGAGTAAAAACTTTTGTCAGTAAAAGCATCATGATTACCTGGACTAATAAATACCTTAGTCTTAGGAATCTCATTAAATTTTTTTAATATAAATGTTGCAGTTTCATACATTACTAAATTATTATCAAAAATATCACCGCTTATAAGCAGTAAATCAATTTCATTGCTTTTACATTCGTTAATTATTTTTCCAAAAGTTTCTCTTAAATCTTCTCTCCTAGTATCCGCCATGTTTCCGTCAAGTTCCGCAAATACAGTATCGAAATGTAAATCCCCGCAGTGTAATATTTTTATATTTCTCATTTGACCCTCCATATCATGTCCCATTCTTATAATGTCATAATAATGTCATCTATTATAGAGATTGTATCCTCCATATTATAATTGTTATCTATCACAATATTGCAGTCTACTTTTTTAAATATTTCTCTATCATTGATTATTCTTTTTTCAATATCTCTATTTACTTTTTCGTAATCACAATCAAGTAATATATTTTCCTTTAATCTAAGAAGCATTCTTTCTTTTCTTACTGCTTCATCCACATCTATGTATATAAATAATAATTCAGCATCCTTCACTTTATCTTTTATAGCTTTAACTCCAGATGGTTCTATTACATAAAATGTTATTCCTTTATTTTTGTATTGGCTTTTAATAGAAAAATAATGATATCCATCGTAAAAAGTATATGCTATCATTTCATGCCTATAAAATTCCACTTCAGATGATTTTATAAAAACATGTCCCCATTCATTATCAAATCTTTTAGGCCTATCTGTATAACTTTCAATAATATTATACCCTTTTTCTTTATAATGCCTTACAATAGTAGATTTTCCACTGCCCGATTTTCCTATAATACAAATTATAAAATCTTTATATATCAAATATTTCATCCCCATATCATAAATTGCGTACTTACGTTCTGCTAATATGATAACATTTTTAATATTCCTATACAAGTGAGTAATTTACATAAATAACAGCTGCATAAAAAAAGAGATTGCATCAGTTAATTGACACAATCTCTTTCTTATCTTATAGGCTTAAAGCTGTATTAATAACATTTTCTGTTGTTATATTAAATAATTCATATAGTTTGCTTCCAGGGCCAGAAGCTCCAAAACTATCTATGGATATCACTTTTCCATCTAAGCCTACATACTTATGCCATCCGAAGGATGAAGCCGCCTCTAAAGCAACTCTCTTTCTTACATTCTTAGGTAATATATTTTCTTTGTATGCTTCATCTTGAGCTTCAAACAATTCCCATGAAGGCATACTTATAACTCTAGCTTTTATTCCTTTTTCATTTAGAGCTTCAGCCGCTTCTAAAATATATTGTACCTCAGATCCAGTAGCCATAAGTAACATATCAGGAGTTTCTTCACTATAATCTTTTAATATGTATGCTCCCTTTGCTGCCTCCATAGATGAATTTTCAAGTAGTGGTAAGTCTTGACGACTTAATATTAAAGCTGTAGGACCATCTGCCTTTGTCAATGCTACATACCACCCAACAAGGGCTTCCTTGGAATCAGCCGGTCTAAATACAGTAAAATTAGGTATACTTCTTAATGCTGCTAATTGTTCTATTGGTTCATGAGTAGGTCCATCTTCTCCAACCCCTATTGAATCATGTGTTAATACATATGTTACAGGAAGCTTCATAATTGCAGATAATCTCATGGAATGTTTCATATAGTCACTAAAAACAAAGAATGTAGATACATAAGCTCTTAAGCCACCGTGTACTGCAATACCGTTACCTATAGCTGCCATTGCATGTTCTCTAACACCAAAGTGTAAGTTTGCTCCATTTCTATCCTCTGCTGAAAAATCACCTTTGTTTTTCATATATGTTTTAGTTGAAGGTGCTAGATCTGCTGATCCTCCAAATAAATTAGGAATTTTATTTGCTAATTTATTAAGTATTTCTCCAGAAGAATTTCTAGTTGCCATCTTGCCTTTAAAATCCCATAAGTCTTTTTCATCAAAGACAGATTTTATTGATTCTCCGCTGAAATAGCTATCCCACAACTTAGCCATATCAGGATACTGCTTACTATACTTTTCAAAAAGAGTTTTCCACTCTTCTTCCTTCTTATTACCTTCATTCTTCAAAGTTTCCATATACTCTTTAACTTCATCAGGCACATGAAAATCTTTTCCATAATTCCATTTATAGAATTCTCTTGTTTTTAGTATGTTTTCATCTCCTAATGGTTCACCGTGAGCACCTGAAGTTCCCTCCTTAGGTGATCCATAACCTATCTTAGTCTTTACTATTATAAGACTTGGATGTGACTTATCTTTTTTGGCTTCATTTATAGCATTTTCTATTGAATCAACATCATTGCCATCTGATACCTCAATAACTTGCCAGTTATAAGCTTTAAACCTTTCTCCAACCTTTTCTCTAAATGCTATATCCGTATTTCCTTCTATGGAAATATTATTTGAATCATATAAAACTATAAGTTTATTTAAAGCTAACGTTCCTGCCAGTGAAGCGGCTTCAGATGATATTCCTTCCATCATGCAGCCATCACCGCATAAAGCATATGTATAATGATCCACTATTGGAAATTCTGTTTTGTTAAATATGGATGATAAATGAGCTTCTGCCATAGCCATACCTACAGCATTTGCAATTCCTTGTCCTAGTGGACCAGTGGTTACTTCTACACCATTAGTATGACCGTATTCTGGATGGCCTGGTGTTTTGCTCCCTAACTGTCTAAAATTCTGTAAATCCTCAATTGTAAGTCCATAGCCAAAAAGGTGTAATAAAGAATATATAAGCATTGAACCATGACCAGCTGATAATATGAATCTATCTCTATTTTCCCATTTTGAATTGTATGGATTATGTTTTAGCTCTTTACTCCACAGTGCATAAGCCATAGGTGCTGCACCTAGCGGTAATCCAGGATGGCCTGATTTTGCCTTTTGAATTCCCTCTATACTAAGCATTCTTATAGTATTGATACATAGGTTATCAATTTCATTTTTATTCATATTGAAACTACCTCCTACATAATTTTTTAAATAGATAGTAATTGTTATAGAATGTTTAACTTTCCATCACACTCCATACTCTACTTTATTCTATTATTATAGTCAATATAGTACTTTATATTTATTTTACACTAATTTAAATATATTTCATATATTTTATTGGTATATATATTAATAAATAAATTTTCCTAATTTTCAATTTATTTATTGACTGATAAAATTATAATATTGTATAATAATAAAAAGAGATTGTAGCTTTTATAAATAACAAAGCTATAACACTTATGGAAGGAGTGATCCTTTTATCATCTAATTTATCTTAGATAGGGGATGATTCCATAACAGATATATTTTTAAAGCTTATTAAAGAATGGAGTGATGTTATACCTTAACCTACAATATTCATTAATACTGGAGGATTATGATTATAAACTATCACTAATGAAACATAAACAAAGGCAGTGCTTAGCACTGCCTTTTATTAAAATCATCAAGTCCGGATTTTATAATGTTATAAACTATATCGGATAAATTTTTCTCTTCTTCTTTAGAAATTTCATTAATGTTTATTGGTGGATGAAACATGATTTTTATAGTATTTCCTCTCACTTTATTTCCTACTTCAAGAACTCTATAAGTACCATCCACAGTAAATGGAACTATCGGAGCTTTTGACTTTAAAGCCAGTTTCAAACTTCCTTTTTTAAATTCACCCATCTGTGATTTTAGACTTCTTGTCCCTTCTGGAAATATTACCATAGAGTATCCTTTTCTTATATTTTCCACTCCCTGATTTATTGCTCTGATTCCATCTTTAACATTTGTTCTGTCTATAAATACAGAATGTATTTGTCTAAGCCACCAATTTACTAAAGGTAATTTCTGAATCTCTTTTTTAGCTATAAATCCCGATTTTGTAATATACGGCAATATAGCAAAAGCATCAAATATGGCTTCATGATTGCCTACAAATACTACAGGATCTGAAGGTATATTTTCAAGCCCATAAACTTCAACTATAGTCTTGGACTTATATAATATATGTCTTGCTATATTTTTTATTTTTTTATCTACATAATTATCTACTTCCTCCGGCTTAAATAATTTTAAATATTTTACTTTAAGAATAGATGTACTTTGCAAAAATAAATATATAGCAAAATAAGAATACCAAAATAATTTAATCATTCATTTCCTCCAAAGTATTTAATTAATAAAAAAACTTGCTTTTCTTAGCAGCACAACTTTTTATTCTCGTTCTTTTGTATTAATCTACATTTCATTATAGTAACACAAATAATAAAGATTATAAACATAAAGTAAATCCTTAAGCAATAAAATTTTATGTAAAAATTTATTATTTGCTGATTATCATTTAGAATTTCTGTCAATAATCATTGATATATAAGACAGGAGTGAAGTTTATATGAATATTAAGAAAAAAGATATTATATTTATAATTTTTATTTTGTGTGCAATTATAAGCTGTGTAAGTATTTATAGAGCAGCTACATCAGACACAAATAATTCTAATAATGCAAACCTTCAAAGCAATCAGAGTAATGTTGCAAAGAATAATGATTCGCAGGGTAAAAGTCCAGTTGTAATAGATAATAGAACAAGTGCTAGTACTAATACAGCAGATACCAAATCAGATTCTGCAGCTGTTAGCAATAATTCTAATAGTTCTCAGGATAATACTACAAGTGCAACTACTGAATCCAATAAAACTACTTCAGACAATAAAAACACTAATACAAATTTAGGTTCTGTTACTACATATACTGTAAAAAAAGATGATTCCATAGATACAATATATAAAAATCTTTCTAAAGGATGCCCTAAAGATACCTTTATTAAAGCTATTTTAAATTCAAATAATCTAAGTAGTGTAAAAGATATTACTTCTGGAATGAGCATAAAAATACCAGATGAATATATCTCCTCGGGAACAGCTTATACTGTAAAAAGCGGAGATTCTTTGTACCTAATAGCCAAAAATTACTTATCCCAAAATAATGTAAACAGTGCTATTGAAACACTTAAAAATTATAATTATCTCAGCAATGATAATCTAATAATCGGAGAAAAAATATTTATTCCATCTTCTAAAAGCACTGAAAGTACTCAACAAACTAAAAATAATAATTCCACCAATGGATTTCAAATATCAAGTTTGTCAAATACAATAAATTATACTGTAGAAAAAAATGATACATTAATGAGTATATGTAAAAAATATAAGGAAACTTGTCCTTATAATGCAGCAAGCCACATAATTTTAGCTATAAATAAACTTAAAAATACGAATGATATAAAACCTGGCATGAAAATATTAATCCCTGAGCAATATTTAACTTCAGGATATAGCTATACTGTAAAAAACGGAGACACTCTTTTCGATATTGTAAAAAAAGTATATAGTAAAAACTTGTCGGATAAAATAAATGAATTAACGCAAGATAATAATATAATTAATAGTAATATACAAATAGGAAGCCAGATATTTATACCTAAAAATTAATATGAATAACTATTTTTTAAATATAAAAAAATTTTTTCCGACAAATAAATTTATTGATATAGATATTAAGTCTAAATATTTTAATAATATTGCATCTGAAATATCCTATAAAATTTATCAGGATAATCCAAGTATACACATATTAATTAATAACCTCTTAATAGATAAAGAAATAAGTTATCCCTTAACTAAATTAGATGCACATAATAGTTATACTTTTATCCATTCATTAGATACAGCAATAATTTCAGCTATGCTTTGTAAATCGCTTGGATTTAATGAGTATGAGACCTACATTATATTAAAAGGTGCTATTTTACATGATATTGGCAAAATATATATACCTAATAGTATTTTAAACAAAAAAGAATCTTTGGATTTCAAAGAATATGAGATTGTAAAATATCATCCTGCTTTAGGCTCTAAGATGCTTCATAGATTAAATATTGATACAAGTGTAATACAAGATATAGTGCTATATCATCATGAATCACTAGATGGTACTGGGTATCCATTAGGAAAACTAAGCGACTCATTATCTTCGCATGTTAAAATAGTTACTATTTCAGATGTATTTTCTGCCATGACCTCAAATCGATCTTACAGAAACAAGCTTTCGCTAGTAAAAGCTCTCGACTATCTTTCGCAAAATTCTGATATAAAATTTGATTCATTAATGGTAAGAACATTAATTAAAATTTTATCTTGATTTTTACAAGGATTTATTTTTAGTAACAAAATAAATCGGAAGTATGTTTTAAAATATACTTCCAATTTAAAAGTTTTTGCTAGGTAATATTTTTATTCTCGGCTCTGTTTTGAAACTTTATTGCTTTATTTTAAATAAATAAATTTACATTTGAATCTTCAGCTTCTCCTAAATAATATCCTACTCCACCTATTTTTACTCCATCAATAAGTTCTTCCTTTTTCAAGCCCATAACATCCATAGACATTGAACAAGCTACTATTTCAACCCCATTATCTATTGCAGTTTTTATTAATTCTTCTAATGAAGATATATTTTTATCTTTCATTATTTTTCTAATTAATTTGCCTCCAACTCCCATCATACTCATTTTTGAAAGTTTTAGCTTTTCGCTTCCTTTAGGCATCATATATCCAAACATAGTTTCTATAAAATTCTTCTTTACATTAGTTTTTTCTGATTTTCTTAATATATTTAATCCCCAGAATGTAAAAAACATAGTAACTTTTTTGCCCATGGCTGCAGCTCCATTTGCTATTATGAATGAAGCTATAGCTTTATCTAGATCACCACTAAATACAACCATAGTTTTGTTCTCTTTATTTTGTTGTATATTTAGCGAAGTGAAAGCAGCTTCATCAGTAACATTCTTCTTAATAAATGCTGTAATTTTACCATTTACCTTTTTTATATCTAATAATTCATTATTAGTTTTTCTGCACCAAGCTTTTATATCTTCATAGAATCCAGGATCGGAAGCGTTAACCTTTAAAACTTCATTTTCCTTTATTTCATCTATAGTACTTTTAACCTGTAAAATAGGACCAGGGCAGCATAATCCGCAAGCATCAATGGTTTTATCATATTTTCCATTTTCAGCTTCATTATTTTTTAATTTCATATTTTCTTCTTTATTTCTAAAGTCTTTTGACGGAACAAATTTTTGAGATAAAAATGACTTATAACCACCACTTATATTTTTTACTTTAAAGCCATTTTGTATCAAAATTCTAGAAGCTATATACCCTCTAAGTCCCACTTGGCAGTACTCTAATATTTCTTTTCCTTTATCCAGCTCTTTCATTCTATCTCGTAATTCATCCACAGGAATATTTATTGCTCCTTCTATATGTCCGTTATTAAATTCAATATTCGTTCTCACATCTAAAATAATAACATTATCTTTATCATAAGATTTAAATTCTTCTACAGAAATTGAAGATATGCTTCCATTTAAAATATTTTCAGCTGCATATCCTGCCATGTTAACTGGATCTTTTGCGGATGAAAACGGAGGTGCATATGCCAGTTCTAATTCTGTCAAATCATATATTGTCCCATTCAATCTTAATGCAGTGGCAATAACATCTATCCTTTTATCGACACCATCATGACCAATGCCTTGTGCTCCTAATATTTTGCCTTCATTATCAAATATGAGCTTTAATGTCATAGGATAGGAATCTGGGTAATAAGTGGCATGAGAAGCAGGATGTATTGTCACCGTTTTATAAGGTATATTAAGCCTTTTTAAAGTTCTTTCATTATTCCCAGTACTTGCTGCAGTTAAATCAAAAATCTTAATTATAGAAGTCCCTTGAGTCCCATTATATTTAGAGTTTAATCCTACTATATTGTCAGCAGCAATTCTTCCCTGCTTATTGGCTGGTCCTGCCAAAGGTATAGCAGCATTTTCTTTATTAACAAAGTCTATAATCTCTATAGCATCCCCAACAGCATATATTCCTTCAATATTAGTTTCCAGTTTTTCATTTACCAGTATATGTCCTCTTTTACCAGTATTTATACCGCTAGTTCTAATAAATTTAGTATCAGGTGTTACTCCTATAGCTAATATAACCATGTCACCTAAAATCTTTTTGCCGCTGTTTAATCCAATTTCTATACTTGAATCTTTTTCTATAAAATTTTCTACCCCATCACCTAAAATTAAATTCACTCCATTTTCATTTAATTCCTTTTCTGCTACTATACTTATATCAGTATCAAATGGTGCTAATATATGAGGAGCTGCTTCTACTAAAGTCACATTAATATTTTTTTCAGCAAGATTTTCAGCCATCTCTACACCAACATATCCTCCTCCTATCACTACTGCATTTTTTATAGACAAATCAATTTCATTCTTAATTTTATCCATGTCGCCAATATTTCTCAAAGTTAATATCTTTGGATTATTTATACCTGGTATATTGGGAACAATTGCCTTTGCCCCAGGTGCTAATATTACATAATCATAACTTTCTTCATACATACCTTTATCTTTACTATTAACCTTAACAGTTTTATTCGTGCTGTCTATTCCCATGACTTCGCTATTTATTCTAACGTCTATATTAAATCTATTCTTCATTTTCTCTGGGGTTTGAATCAATAACCTATCTCTTTCCTTTATAGTATCACCTATATAATATGGTAATCCGCAATTTGCAAATGATATATAGTTTCCTTTTTCAAACATAACTATATCTATGAATTCATCCAACCTTCTAAGCCTAGCAGCTGCAGAGGCACCGCCAGCAACGCCACCAATTATCAAAACTTTTTTATTCATAAAAACGCTCCTTATCTATACAGGTATTAATTTATTATAATATTAATATATTCTTAATTACTTATATAATACCATAATTTTTTTTATATTCAATAGAAAAATAAAAGATATGCAACTTCTTTTATTCAAAGAAATTACATATCCTCAATTATTAGATTGCACTATTCACAATAATTTTCTTTTAGAGCATGAATTATATTCTCTATTTTATGATCCTTAATATAATATGTTATGGTTAAACCATTTTTAGTAGAATCCAATATCTTGTTGGCCTTTAAAATTGATAAATGCTGAGATAGCGCAGGCTGTGTTAAATTATTTATCTTCTCATGAAGTTCACTTACTGTCATAGGCCTCTCTAATAGATTACAGACTATAAGTAACCTATTTTCATTAGCTAACACCTTTAATAGTTCAGATATATCTTTGGCTTTTTCTAGCATAAAATCATCTCCTGCCGACTGTATGAATAATTACTATAGTATTTTTTATAGATTTTTAAAATATTCAATACCAATGGCATCTCTAACTTCTTTCAATGTCTGTGACGCCTTTTCTTTTGCCTTTATACTTCCATTATATAATATTTTCTTTACTTCTGATATATCATTCTCATATTCTTTTCTTCTATTTCTTATTGGTTCAAGTTCAGCTTGAAGTATTTCATTAAGATATTTTTTTATTTTCATATCTCCTAATCCACCGCGAGTATAATGAGCTTTCATTTCTTCAAGAATTTGTTTATCTTCACAAAATACATCTAGATAGGTAAATACAACATTTCCCTCAACTTGACCTGGATCTTCTACCCTTATATGCTTTGGATCCGTAAACATACTCATAACTTTCTTTTTTAAAGTATCTGGATCATCTGAAAGATATATCCCATTTCCCATTGATTTGCTCATTTTAGCTTTTCCATCTATTCCTGGAAGTCTGCTGCTGGCACCACTTTCAGGTACTAATGCCTTAGGTTCTACCAAAACCTCCCCATAAATAGAATTAAAGCTCCTAACCACTTCTCTTGTCTGTTCAATCATTGGAAGCTGATCCTCTCCTACTGGTACACAAGAAGCTTTAAAAGCTGTTATATCCGCAGCTTGACTTACAGGATATACAAAAAATCCTGCTGGAACGCTTAACTCGAAATTTTTTTGCTTTATTTCTTCTTTAACTGTAGGATTCCTTTGTAATCTTGAAACCGTAACTAGGTTCAAATAGTACATGGTAAGCTCTGAAAGCTCCGGAATTTGAGATTGAACAAATATTGTTGAAAGCTTAGGATCTAACCCTACAGCTAAATAATCTAATGCAACTTCTATGAGATTATCAATTATTTTCTGGGGGTCTTTGGCATTGTCTGTTAAGGCTTGCTGGTCTGCAATCATTATATAGGTATCATATGCTCCTGTGTTTTGAAGTTTTACTCTATTTTTTAAAGA
Source organism: Clostridium sp. 19966 (assembly GCF_032335695.1). Classification (NCBI taxonomy): domain Bacteria; kingdom Bacillati; phylum Bacillota; class Clostridia; order Eubacteriales; family Clostridiaceae; genus Clostridium; species Clostridium sp. 19966. The sequence goes on along the minus strand of NZ_JACTOJ010000005.1, from coordinate 33,040 downwards.
TCCTACATAATGCCCTAAATGTAATTTTCCTGTTGGTCTGTCTCCAGTCAATATGATTTCCTTCTCCATTTTATCACCTCTTAATAAACTTAAGTAAAAAATAAACTCCATCCTATAAATAAATAGGACGAAGTTAACTCGCGGTACCACCTAATTTGCAGCAAAATACTGCCTCTCATATTCAAGCACATTTGTACTCTAACTTCTATAACGTGAAGTTTACGATAATAGGTACTTTAAAAAATTTCCCTACATTCCTCCTAGGCCCATTCACTATAGTTTTCATATTGAGCTTACACCCTTCTCAATTCGCTTTGATGAATTAAACTTAGCTACTCTTCCTAATCATAGGATTTAACATAATTATATAATCTTCATCACTAAATTGTCAATTTATTTTCATTGGTTATCACTTATAGGTGATCCGCAATACTCACATTCACCTGTACTTCCTTGTTTAATCTGATTTTCTGCACCACAATTGCTGCATTTAACAGTAACAAAAGTTCGATTATTAGGCTCTGATTTTCCAGTACCCTCATTATTATTAAAAATCACTTTATTTGATTGATTATCAATATATGCTCCTATAATGTATCTTTCTTCTATCATTTTTAAAATATCTTTTTTTACTAAATCAGAGTTTTGAGAACTTATTTCCGCTATATGATTAATTTCTGTGTTAGGATCATTTTGAAGCATACTAATATATTGTCTCACTCTAGAAATAAATGCTTTAGATGCACTAGCTTTTCTATAAACAATTATTCCAACTACTATAAAAATTAATGCTAATAAAATTCCACTTGCCATTCCTTCAGTTTTGTTAGTCAATTCGTCAAAAAATCCAAACACCCCAAAGAGTATGCTTACTATTCCATATATCATTCTTCTGTTAAATTTTTTACTTTTACTTAGAACATCTTGTCCAATAATCAATTCATTTGACATATAAAATCCCCCTTAATGCTGCCTAATCTGAAAATTTCTTTCTTTTACTAATTTAACAATAGCTTTTATAGATTCTTTTACTTTTTTTTCATCAATTATACTATTTGAATAATATTCTAAATCCTCTGAAAGCTTTTGTATTTTTTCAACAATTTCAAATTCCTTAGTATACTTTTCAGAAGTAACATCACTATACTTAATCTCCTCTAATAAATCATTTAACTCTTCGGAAAACATATTATATTCATCCGTATTTTTTAAGGAAAACACCATATTCTCACATTGTTTAAGAATTTCCTTGCTTGAAGCAGCTGCGCTTTCCCCGCCTTTTTCATAAGTTTTTTTGAAAAAATTTATTAATCCCATAGACAACTCTTCTTTCTAAATTTATAACTTATTGCCGCATTCCGGACAAAACTTAGGGTCACCTTTTATTTCCACACCACAGCTAGAACATATCTTTACGAGAGAAGTTCCACATTCTGGACAAAATTTAATATTTTCATTTTCTATTAAGCAGCCACAATTACTGCAATTTTTAGGCATGCTCGCTCCACATTGATGACATACGCTTGCGCCTTCTTTAACATCTGCATGACATTTAGGACATGGATTATATACATTGCCACACTCTGGGCAAAATTTAAAATTTGTAGAATATGTAGCACCACATTCACTACAAATTACCTTGTCTGACGCAGCAACTTTTTCATTGTGCATCTTTTCGGTGTCAAAGCCACAAAGTCCACAAAATCTTTGTTTAGCATCCATAGCTGCATTACAGTTTGGACAATTTTTTTTGACAGGATCTGCTGTAATATTTTGAGCCATTCGTCCAACATTAGCTCCAATGCCTTGTCCTATTCCGAATCCTACACCTGCACTCATTATATCGGAGGATAATCCATGATTATTTTTAACTGCATCATCCATAGTGTTAAAAGAACGTTCTTCATTGTAACTATATCCTACAATGTCCATCTCAGCACGCTTAGCTAAAGCATCTCTCAATTTAATTACTCCTGGATCATCTTCTGGTACGTTAATATCATTAACATAAAAATCAACTAAAGTTATTCCATATTCACCCATAACAGGTTTCATTTTTTCTTTTATATAATCTGAAAGTTCTTCTAAATGAGCATTAATTTCTAACATGCTTATCTGCTTATCTATTAAGTAAGAAGATATAGCATCTTTAGACTTAGTCAAATATAAACCCCTAAAATATTTAAGTAATGTATCCTTTGAAAAGGAAGATGTGGTGCCTACTAGCTTAATTAAAAATTTTCTTGAGTTTTCTATTTGAATACCAAACTGACCGAAGGCTCTAACTTTTATAAGTATTTTATATTTAGGATCCTGTAACTGTATTGGGGTAGCCGTTCCCCATTTTATATCTAATGAAAACCCCTTATTAATATACCAAACCTCTGCAGTAAAAGGCGACCTTCCCCCAAAAGGTAAATTTATGATTTTATTTAAAATTGGTATATTTTGAGTTGATAGCGTATGAGTTCCACTTGTAAATATATCCAAAGCCTCTCCGCCTTTAAATAAAATAGCCTCCTGCGATTCATTAACAACAAGCTGTGACCATGTTCCTATCTCCTCATTAGGATATTTCCATGCAAAAACATCATTACTTCCATTGTATTTAATAACTTCCACAATTGCCATATACTCACTCCTATACTAAAAGAAAATTTAATACCAAACAGTATTAAATTTTACATATGTTGAATAATGCAATTATATTATACATCCAAGATAAGGTTTTTTTCAATGCAATCTTATTTTATTTCTTATTTTTTCTAATTCTTGCAGCCTCGTTCTTAATTACAAATTCCACCAATCTATCTCTGATAATTTCATCTAAATTCACATATTCCATAGATAAAATCAGTTTACCTTCATTTTTATAAGGTTCTACACGCACTACTTTACAAAGTATATCTATTTTATCCGGTAAATATATTGATATCAAAACATATCTATTTTCTTCACAATAGTCTTCTGATATTATTTTTATTCCACCGGCACTGATATCCAAGGTAATAGATTTTTTAGTTTTTAAAAAACAGCCTTTAGGAACATCTAATAGGCTATTATATAGTCCTTCGGGAACAACGCTATATCTAATTCGCATGGAAAGCTTAATTCTAAAGAAGTTTCTTCTATCTAGCTCTCTTTCTACAATAGGAGAGCCTAAAACCAAGCGTAATTTGCTATCCTCTCGTTTAATTCCTAAAACTTTTATTGAACACTCATATGCTTTATCATTTTTATGTAATTTCACATTTATATTTTCTCCTTCTTTAATGAAAGACTTATTTAATTCATAAGTTTCTACTAATAGATTATTTTTATATATAGTTAATAATTTTCCTTTACAAATATCATTTATATTTGTTACTTGCTTTTTTATTTCATTTTCCTCTTCTGATATTCGTGTGCTTTCTTCATTCTGTTGAGTATAAGGATATAAATAAAAATCATGTCCTATATGTTTGTCTGTTATTATAAACAAGTCACCTTTTATATAATTTTTATCCATTAAGCTCCCTCCACATACCACGTTTATACATTTTTTTTAATTATTTTTTAATTATATATTATTAGTATCGTGTTATTCATATATTTCTTTACACATTTTTAACTGTATTTTAATCGAAAAAAAATATACCTCAGAGTTATATTGACTAATAACTCTGAGGTATATTTAGAACTAACTTTTATTGTATATTAAAACATTTCTCTTTTTCATTATGCATTAAGGCAGCTCCCACTGCCGTAGCAAATTCGGCATTCTCTGATATATAAAATTTAACATGAAACATATCTGCTACTCTTTTGAATATTTCTTTAGCTTGTGGAACATTTGCTAGATTTCCTGTAAGAACAATATCGTTTAAATTATATATTTTTGTAGCAAAAACCGATATTACCCCTATAGTTTGAAATACCAAATTTATTATGCCTAAAGCTAAATCTGACTTAGAAGCCAAATCACTTATCTTTCCAAAGTTAGATGCTGTTGCATCTAATGGCAAGTTTTCATTTATATCCGTGGTTATGTCTTCAATGTTTAGATCAATATTAACTAAATTGCCGTTTTGTGCCGTCTTTATTAAATCATTAAAATCTCTCACATTTAACATGGTATTTGAAAGTCCTAGTAATGTGCCTCCACCAACACCAGTACCACCCATATGAGTGACTCCTGATTCATCCGCCATAACATAAGTAGTTCCAGTTCCCATACTAACTATTATGGCTCTATTAAGCTTACTTATAAATAATCCACCTTTGCCTATAGAATTAAATTCATCAACCTTAACAGTAGGTATTCCATATATTTTATCTGTCAAATAAGATGCTCCAACTCCTGTAACCATAATTTTATCTACGTTAGGAATTGATAATTTATTTACGTTTAAAAACTTACCGAAAGCTCCATATATAGAAGACAATGGATCTCCTGCTCTTACAAGCATAGGACTGTAAATTTCTCCATCTTTAAGTCCTACAATCTTTGTTGTGCTTCCCCCTACATCTATGCCTACAATATTACTCATTCCGCATCCCTTCCTTTGTTATCCTGCCATGAACATCTTTATAATAGCTACAGCCACGCCAGTTATACCTTCTCCTCCCAATAAACCTGAAGCTGCAATATTTCCTGTTTCTATAGAATTATTTTTAAACTTACCCACTATAAATCTTATTAATCCGCCTATAAATACTGCTGAAGAAATCTCAAAAGAAAGATACATTCCTAGTCCTAAAGTCATGGATGGTATCCTAAGCAAATATAATATTACGCCTACAATCAATGCTATAATAAATACTTTTGTATCCCCTATTCCATTTACCATTTGGCTCACAGCAAAAGCTTGACCTGCTGGCAACTTCTTATCAGCTCCAACTCCTCCAAATTGCCCTATTATAGCAAAAAGAGCTGCTGCTGCTACAACAGTACCCACAAGTCCACCAGCAATTTGTGAGATTAATTGCGCTTTAGGGTTTGTTCCTATTTTATAGCCTACCTTATATTCATTTAAAAGGTCTCCCGCATATCCGCAAGAAACAGCTACACAACCTGCCACTAAAAATGCTGAAGTAGCATTTAAATTTACTAATACTCTTATAGCCAAAAGCACTATAATACCAAATACCTCCATAGGATTAATACCTGTTTCTCCAGTTATAGTAGCAGCCATAGCTGAAGTAATAAATACACCTATTATCAGAAGCAAGGACGCTATCACACTAATGTTACATAGTATGCTTAAAATAAAAGCTATTAATGTTGATATTAACATCAGCATTTTTCCCTTGTAAGATATTTCGGATAAAAAACCTTTAGTATTTATACTTTTTTTCTCATTATTTTTTATACTTTTTATTATGAAAGAGATAAGAATCCCTATGCCAGTTCCTACCATCAATCCTATTCCCACTGTATTTTTAAAAGCTACAGCATCAGCTGCATTAGCAAATATGTGGAAATATGTTCCAAGAGGAACTATTAATAAATAGGATATTACGGAGCCTAGAAACCATACTCCAGTGTATAACCATCCAATAATATAACCAATACCGATGGCCATAGGTGAAAGCCAAACACCTACATAATAATTTCTAGCATATAAAAATTTCGATGTGACTGCCGTAGGAATCACCATTAGATTATCTCTTAAATATGTAAAAATAGCCGAAAGACCCATGGTTCCAAAAAGAACCTTAGCCTTTTTTCCGCCTTCGTCTCCTGTAGTAATAGTTTCAGCCGCAGCTTCTCCTATTGGATAAGGCAGCTTTTCTTCCTCTATAAATTTTTTTCTTAATAAATAAGTTAATATAGTACCCAAAATCATACCTGCTAGTGATATCATAAGTACCATATAAAAATGACTTCCTTTTATATTAACATCCTTCCATACACCAGTTATCCATAAGCCAGGTATGGTGAAAGCGATACCACCAGCTACCATAGCACCAGCAGACATGGCAGTTTGAGTTATGTTTATTTCATTAAAATTCGTATTTCCTAAAGCCTTAAGTATAGCCATAGATAATATTGCAACAAATATCGTTGGCCAAGGCAAAGAACTCATTCTAAGTGCTACATACATTGAGCTAGCTGTAATGATGCAGGAACCCAACATACCTATAAGAATTCCCCTTAAAGATAGTTGATCTATTCCTAAAAACTTCTTTTCTTTTTTTTCTGTCTTTAACATAAAACTCACTCCTGTTAAAATTGCTTTTTAAACTGTTATATAAATTTTATAGTTTAAAAGTAGTAGTTAAGGCATCTGTGTTATTTTTTTAACACACTTGTACTATATCATATACCGATTATTTAGTCTATAAAAATATATTAATTATTTAAATTTATAACATCATCTATATATTATATCACTTTTTGTCTTTCATTAGCCAAATCCTTTACAGTCAAAAACAAAAAGAGGCCAAAGACCTCTTTTAGAAAGCTATATAAATAACTATTAATCATTAGGTGTAACTGTAGCTACTTTTTCTCCATGATTTGCTGTTCCAAATGCTACTTCAACATTTTCTACAGCATACATATTAGTTATAACTACTGGAGTAATTAAACTCTTCCCTTTTTCTTCTATAAATTTTGAATCTATTGTTATTAATAGATCTCCTTGTTTAACTTTATCACCTTGATTAACATGAGCAGTAAATCCTTCTCCATTTAATTCAACTGTATCAATTCCTATATGAACAAGAAGCTCTAACCCATTATCTGTTGTTAATGCTATAGCATGTTTTGTTGGGAATATTACTGATATTTCACCATCTGCTGGTGCATAAATTTCATTTCCAGAAGGTTTCACGGCAAATCCATCACCTAAAGTTTTTTGGGAAAAAACTGCATCTGGAACTTCTTCTAGTCCAACTATTTCACCACTTAAAGGACTATAAATATCTATATCACCTTTTAGCTCAGGCTTTGCTGCTTCTTCTTCATTACTTTCTGCAGAAGCCTCTTCCTCAAATACTCCACCGTTAGCAATTATTTTTTTTATATCGTCCTTTATTCTCTCTGCTTCAGTACCGAAAACTACTTGTACACTATCCCCCGCTGTCATAACTCCAGCTGCACCTAATGCTTTTAATGTTTTTTCGTCTACTGCTGATGGATCATTTAATGTAAGTCTTAACCTTGTAATGCATGCATCTAATACATTTATGTTATCTTTTCCACCAATTGCTGTTAACACCTTAGATGCTTTAGCCATTCCTTTTACATTAATGCGCTCTACTTTCTGCTCTTCATCATCTTCTCTGCCAGGGGTTTTTATATTAAATGCTTTTATTGAAAAATAAAATACTGCAAAGTATAAAGCGAAATATGCAATACCTACTGGCCATATCAGCCAAGCATTACCTGAATATTTAAATCCTAATATATAATCTATAAAAGAAGCCGAGAAAGTATATCCTAATCTTATATGCAAAAGACTAGTTATTATTCCAGAAGTAAAAGCAGCAAAAACGTGAAATACAAATAATAATGGTGCAACAAATATGAAAGAATATTCTATAGGCTCTGTAATACCTGTAACAAAAGCAACGAAAGCAGCAGATACCATCATACCAGCCATTTCTTTTCTCTTATCTTTTTTAGCTGCCAAAATCATAGCAATTGCTGCACCAGGAAGACCAAACATCAATATTGGAAATTCAGATGCCATAAATATGCCGGCATTAGGGTCTCCATGGAAATATCTAGTAGAATCTCCCATATAAGTTACTCCATTTGAAACATAATGTCCAAATTGATATAAGAAAACCGGATAGTATATGTGATGAAGCCCTATAGGTATAAGCAATCTCTTACCAGCAGCATAAAATGCAGGCCCTAATATAGAACCACTAGCAGCCTGAGCTAAGGTGTCTATTCCACCTTGAATAGGAAGCCAGATATGCACTCCTATTGCAGCTACTATAAGAGCAGATATAGAGGTTATTATTGGTACAAATCTTTTCCCTCCGAAAAACCCCAATACCTGAGGCAGCTTTATATCGTGAAATTTATTATACAAAAATCCAGCCATAAGACCTATAACTATACCACCAAAAACTCCCATATTTATAGTTGTTTTTGTTACTATATTACTATACTCCTGAGTCTTCATGAAAGCTTCTAAACTCATGTGATGACTTAAAGCTGTACTGCTTGCTAATGCTGCTGCCGCATTAGTACTAGCTATTTTTTGAATTGCTTCAAGTATGAATTCTCCAACAATAGCTGCTAAAGCTGCTACACCTTCACCGCCTGAAAATCCTATAGCTACTCCTACTGCAAATATCATAGAAAGATTGTTAAATATGGCGTTGCCCGCAGCTTCTACATAAGGCATATTTAATAAATCTGCCTGCCCAAGTCTTAAAAGAAGTCCTGCAGCAGGAAGCACAGATACAGGCAACATCAATGACTTACCTATTTTTTGTAGCAATGCAAAAAACTTTTTATTCATTATTATCCCCCTTCGTTCTTTAGAAAATTTATATTAAAGTAATTAGGAAAAACAAAAAGCACGAACTTTAAACAGACATAACTCATAATGCAGTATGTCGAATTAAAGCTCGTGCCTAATTTAATAGTAACACCACTTATACTTCCTTGAGTCTTTGAAGGTGCAAAGCAATATAGCCAACTTCATCTTCACAAACATTTACAGAAAATAAATTTTCAATTTTTATAGCAACCTTGATTGCTAATGCGTATTCATTATATAATTCCTTTTTTATATTGTCAAGCAAATAATTATGGATAGTTTTTTTATTTATAACCCTATCCACAACGAATTTAATATGTGTTACTGTTCTCATATATGCTAAAGAATCCTTTTTTAAATCCTTTTTTATTATCAAGCAAATAAACTCCATTATGCTACCAATGTTTTTAGTAAAGGCTAAGGTGTCTGCTACTGGTTTTCTGCTTATCGCTGAATTTATATGCATACATATAAAACCTACTTCATCTTTTGGAAGTTTAATATGAAAATTTTTATTTATCATTCCTAAAGCTTTTTCTGCCAGCTCATATTCTTTGGAATATAATATCCTTAATTCACTTAAAAATGGGTTCTCAATCTTAATATTATTTTTAACCCTATAAAAAGCGAAATTTATATGATCTGCCAACGAAACATGTATCGTATCATTTAAAGTCATATTTAATTCGCTTTCACACATGGATATTATTTCTTCACATATACCTACAATTTCTTTATCAATCTTATTTAAAACACTCTCAAACCCTTTTTGCGTAGAAGACTTTTCTATAAATATACTTTCCACTTGGTTTTCAAGTATTTTTTCACCTTTTTTCTTGCCAAAACCAATTCCATTTCCAACAAGTATTAAATTCTCTTTATTTTCTTCAGCTACTACTACATTGTTGTTTAATACTTTACTTATTATATATTGTTTCATGATTCCCCCTAATAAACTTGCGTTCATTAAATTTATAAATTTTCATTCTTTATTTTATCCCAAAATGCTTTTATGCTAGTTTCATATTTATTTTGCTGTGGCACATAATATTTTTTTGTTTCTAAATTTTTAGGCATATATTGCTGCTTCACATAATGATTATTGTAATCATGTGGATATATGTACCCCTTAACCCCTAGACTATTTGCTCCTTGATAATGGGCATCTTTAAGATGCATAGGAACATCTCCTATATTAATTTTATCTATATCTCCCATTGCTTGACTTATAGCTATCATAGAGCTATTTGATTTGGGTAATGTAGCTAGATATATAGTTAGTTCAGATAGTATAAGCGAAGCTTCCGGCAGCCCTACTTTAATAACTAATTCTATTCCAGAATTTACAATATTTAATGCCTGTGGATGGGCAAGTCCTATATCCTCTGCAGCTATCACAGCTAATCTTCTTATTATAGAGTCAATATTACCGCCTTTTATAAGCCTAGATAAATAATGAATTGCGGCATCTGGGGCGCTTCCTCTTATACTTTTTTGAAATGCACTTAATACATTATAATATTCATCAGTAGAAGCATCCCATCTGAGACTAGATTGATTTAAATTATGCAAAAAATCTAAATTTAACCGTATATTCTCTCTACTTTGAGAATTAACAGCAAGTTCAAATATAGTATATGCCTTCCTTAAATCTCCTTGACTTATATCTGCAATATACTTAATTCCTTCCTCATATTCCGTTATATTATAATTTTCATTAATAAGCTTATTCATTACTTTTTTTAATCCTTCTATAACATTATTTGTGGTCAAAGGCTCAAATTGAAATATAGTGCATCTGCTTATAAGAGCCTTATGTATAGCAAAATATGGATTTTCTGTCGTGCTGCCTATTAATATAACTCTGCCATCTTCAATAAATTCTAGAATTGACTGCTGCTGCTTTTTATTAAAATATTGGATTTCATCTATGTAAAGTATTATACCTTTATGCTCTAGTAAAGTATTAGTAGTATTTATTATCTCTTGTATCTCTTTCACGGAAGAGGTAGTAGCATTTATTTTATAGAATTTTCTATCTGCATAATTTGATATAATATTAGCCAAAGAAGTTTTTCCTGTTCCAGGAGGACCATAAAATATCATATTCATAGTTCTTTTATTTATGATTAAATTATAAAGAGGTTTATCCTTACTTAAAATATGATTCTGTCCAATAAAATCTTCAAGAAAATGCGGCCTCATAATCTCTGCTAATGGTTTCACGTATATGCACCTCTTTCAAGCTATATATACTAAAGTATATCATTATTAAAGCAAATAAAAAATTAAAAGTTGTTTCAGAGTATAAAATTGAAACAACTTTTAATTCTTATAATGTAGCTACAACTATAGCTTTTATTGAATGCAATCTGTTTTCAGCTTCGTCAAATACCACAGAATGCCTGCTTCTAAACACCTCATCTGAAACCTCTCTGATATCTATATTTTTTTCTTCTAGGCACTTTTTAGCCATTTCCGTAGAGAAATCATGATAAGAAGGTAAGCAATGCATAAATATAATCTCAGGGTTTTCTGTATATTTAAGCATATCCATAGTAACTTTATAAGATTTCAACAAAGCAACTCTTTCTTCAATTTTATCTTCTTCTCCCATGGATGCCCATATATCTGTATATATAGCATCCGCACCTTTAATATCTTCTATATTGCTTGAAACTATGATTTTACCTCCATTTTTATCACTTTCTTCTTTTGCTTTTTTTAATATTTCATCTTGAGGCCAAAGTTCTTCAGGTGCATAAATAACATAGGTCATCCCCATTTTAGCGCATCCATACATTAAGGCATTAGACATATTGTTTCTTCCATCCCCTATAAATACTAGCTTAACCCTATTAAGAGGTTTTTTTAAGTGTTCCTCCATTGTCATAAAATCAGCTAAAACTTGAGTAGGATGATCGTCGTCAGTTAATCCATTCCATACTGGAACTCCTGAATATTTTGCTAATGTCTCCACAATCTCATGATCATAACCTCTAAATTCTATACCATCATAAAATCTTCCTAAAACTTTTGCCGTGTCTTCAACGGATTCCTTTTTTCCCATTTGAGAATTATTTAAATATGTTACATTAGCTCCTTCGTCATAAGCTGCAATTTCAAAAGAGCATCTTGTACGAGTAGATGTTTTTTCAAATAACAAGACTATATTTTTGCCCTCTAAAAGTTTTTCTCTTATTCCACTTCTCTTTTTATTTTTTAAAGAATGACCCAAATCTAATAAATATCTAATTTCCTCAGAACTAAAATCTAGTAAGCTAATAAAGCTTTTACCATGTAAGTTTACTGGCATAGAATTTCCCCCTCTTGCATTATACAAATATACGTTTATTTATACATTTATTATATAACAAAAAACCTCGCTTTGCACGAAGTTTTTTTATAATTATGCGCTATTATGCAAGATTATTCAGTTATATTCCTATCTTTCTAAACTTTTCATACCTTTTTTTAAGTAATTCATCAGTGTTTAAGAATTCAATTTCTTTTACTTCTTCTATTAAAGTATCTTTAATCAACTGCATTACTTTATAGGAATCTTTTTTAATTCCACCAGATGGTTCATTTATAATTTTATCTATTATTCCAAATCTAAACAATTCTTCTGCGGTTATTTTCATTACATCAGCTGCTTCCTCTGCCCTAGATGCGTCCTTCCACAAAATACTAGCAAATCCTTCTGGTGAAAGAATAGAATATATTGCATTTTCCATCATCCACACTCTATCTCCTACTGCAAGAGCTAAAGCACCACCACTTCCGCCTTCACCTATTATTATAGATATTATTGGCACCTTAAGGTTAATCATTGAAATCAGGTTACTAGCAATAGCTTCCCCTTGTCCTCTCTCTTCTGCTCCTATACCAGGATGGGCACCTTGCGTGTCCACAATACATACTATAGGTCTTTTAAATTTTTCAGCTTGTTTCATTAATCTTAGAGATTTTCTATATCCTTCTGGATTAGGACAGCCAAAATTTCTTTCAAGTTTTTCTTTAGTGTTTTCTCCCTTTTCAATACCAATCACTGTAACAGGAATATCTCCTAATAACCCTATTCCTCCAATAATGGAACTATCATCACCAAAGCATCTATCTCCATGAAGTTCTATAAAATCAGTAAAAATGCTATATATATACGCCTTGGCTGTAGCTCTGTCAATGGATCTTGCTAAACTCACCTTATTCCATGCTCGTTTTTTATTGTCTATTTGTGCCATTATTTCATCTCCTTATGAAGCATCAAAAGCTTTATTAACATGCCTCTTAAGTCTTTTCTATTCACTATTTCATCAATAAAACCTTTTTCAAGCATAAACTCAGCGCTTTGAAAGCCTTCTGGAAGTTCTGTTTTTACTGTATTTTTAATTACTCTCTTTCCTGCAAAACCTATAAGTGCTTTTGGCTCAGACAATATAATATCTCCCTGCATTGCAAAACTTGCTGTTACACCACCAGTAGTTGGATCAGTAATAACAGTTATGTAGGGAAGTCCCGCTTCTCCATGCTTTGCTAATGCCGCACTTACTTTTGCCATCTGCATAAGAGAAAAAATACCTTCCTGCATTCTAGCACCGCCTGAAGCTGTGAATATAATAACAGGAAGCTTTTTTTCTGTTGCATATTCCACAGCAAGAGTTATTTTCTCTCCTACGGCAGCCCCCATACTCCCCATCATAAAGCTGCTATCCATTATACATAATACTATATCCATTCCTTGCATTTTAGCAGTACCAGTAACCACAGCTTCTTTTAATCCAGTACTATTCTCTAAGTTCTTTAGTTTTTTTTCATAGCCAGAAAAATCAAGAGGATTCTTGCTAATAATATCTTTATTCAACTCTACAAAAGAGTCTTTATCTACAGTTATGTTTATTCTTTCATATGCATTTAATCTAAGATGATGATTACAATTAGTACATACCTTTAAATTATCTTCTAAATCATCTTTATAAATTATTTTGCCGCAGTTATCACATTTTTGCCACATTCCATCCGGAATTATTGGCTTATGTTCATTTTTAATCTCATCAAGGTCAACGGAACTTACAGTTATATATTTTCTCTTCTTAAATAAATCTTTTAACATCAATCATTCACCAACTTACTTTTTAAAAATGATGTATTATAATTTCCTTTTATGAAGTCTTCATCAGATATTATATCATATTGGAAATCGATATTATTTGAAGGTCCATCTATAACCAGCTCATATAATGCTCTTTTCATTCTAGCAATAGCTTCTTCTCTAGTACTGCCATATGCTATAAGTTTTCCTAACATTGAGTCGTAATTAGGTGGTACTAAATATCCACTATATATAAATGTATCCATTCTTATTCCAGGTCCGCCTGGTATATTTAGTTCCTTAATTCTTCCTGGAGAAGGTTTAAAATCTTCTTTTGGATTTTCTGCGTTTATTCTGCATTCAATAGCATGACCTTTTATATGAATATTCTCTTGAGCAAAAGCTAATTTCTCACCACTAGCAATCTTAATTTGTTCTTTTACCAAGTCAATTCCTGTAATCAATTCAGTTATTGGATGCTCTACTTGAATTCTTGTATTCATTTCCATGAAATAAAATTTATTATGCTTATCTACCAAAAATTCAATTGTTCCAGCATTCTTATAATTTACGGATTTTGCCGCTCTTATAGCTGCATCACCCATTTCTTTTCTCATTTTATCAGTTAATATAAATGCAGGTGCTTCCTCTATAACCTTTTGATTTCTACGTTGAATAGAGCAGTCTCTATCGTACAAATGTACGATGTTTCCATAATTATCTGCTAATATCTGAAACTCTATATGATGAGGTTCTTCTATGAATTTCTCCATGTATAATGTTCCATCTCCAAAACATACTACAGCCTCTGCTTTAGCTGTATTAAATGCAGCTACAATTTCATTTTCTTTTTCAACAATTCTTATACCCCTGCCGCCGCCTCCAGCAGCAGCTTTTATCATGACTGGATAGCCAATTTCTAAAGCTACCTTCTTAGCCTCAATTTCATTAGAAATAGGTCCATCTGATCCTGGTACTACAGGTACTCCAGCCTTTATCATATTTTCACGAGCTTTTGACTTATTTCCCATAAGTTCAATACTAATATCATCTGGTCCAATAAATATTATATTGCATTCTTTGCACATGCGAGCAAATTTACTGTTTTCAGATAAGAATCCAAATCCAGGATGAATAGCCTCAGAACCTGTCAGTACTGCTGCACTCAATATATTTTGAATGTTTAAATAGCTATCTTTTGAAGCTGCAGCTCCAATGCACACAGCTTCATCAGCTAATTGAGTATGAAGTGCTAGTTTATCAGCTTCCGAATAAACAGCAACTGACCTTATGCCAAGTTCTCTGCAAGCCCTTATTATTCTTACAGCTATTTCTCCCCTGTTAGCTATCAAAATCTTTTTAAACATAATTCCTCCTATGAGTATGAAAACTGATACTTTATTTTTGTCCTATTGCAAAAGTCATCTCAGCTTCACATACCTTCTTGCCATTTACTGTAGCAATACCTTTTCCTATACCGATTGATCCCTTTACTCTTATCATTTCTATTTCAAGATTAAGAACGTCTCCAGGCAAAACCTTGTTTCTGAATCTGACTTTATCCATGCCTCCGAAATATGCTATCTTTCCCTTATTTTCTTCTAAGCTAAGTATGGCTACTGCACCTAGCTGTGCCATTGCTTCTACTATAAGAACTCCAGGCATAACTGGTTCTTCTGGAAAATGTCCTTGAAAAAAGTATTCATTCATTGTAACATTCTTAATTCCTTGAGCCTTCTTACCTGGCTCAAGGCTAGTAACTTTATCTAAAAGCAAAAAAGGATATCTATGCGGTATTATACTTTGTATTTCTCTTATATCCATATTAGTCCCCTACTTTCTCACTCTAAATAATTCAGTACCATATTCAACCATTTCTCCATCTTTAACAAGAACCTCTATCACAGTTCCGTCTGCTTCACTGTCTATTTCGTTCATTAGCTTCATGGCTTCTATAATGCATACTGTATCACCCTTATGTATTAAATCTCCTGACTTTATAAAAGGTTCACCATCAGGAGATGATGAAGAATAAAAGGTTCCTACCATAGGAGATTTTATTACAAAAGTATTTTCCAAATCATCTTGAATATCAATTTTTTCTAGCTCTTCTAGAGCACTGTATTCTCTACTTGCTTTTACATCTGCAATATTTAAAGATGGTACTACTATATCTTTTTCTATGGATGATGTGTTGTAGTCTTTTCCCATCTTTATTTTCATATTATTTACTTCTATTTCTAATGATGAAAGCTTTGATCCTTCCATCATTTTTATTAATTCTTCTATAATCTTTAAGTCCATATCTTACATCTCCTGATACTTAATATTTTCCAAATATCAAAGTAGCATTATGCCCTCCAAATCCAAAAGAATTCGATAAAGCATATTTAACCTGCAATTTTCTTCCAACATTTGGAACGTAATCTAAATCGCAATCCTCGTCTTTAACTTCATAACCTATAGTTGGTGGTACGAAATTTTCTTCAATAGATTTTACACAAGCTATAGCTTCTACAGCTCCAGAAGCTCCTAATATGTGTCCTGTCATAGACTTTGTTGAGCTTATTGGAATTTCATAAGCTTTTTCCTTAAATAATTTTTTAATAGCTATAGTTTCAAACTTATCATTATATGGAGTGCTGGTACCATGAGCATTTATATATGATATATCGCTGGTACTCAAATTTGCATCTTTTATAGCCATTTCCATGGATCTAGCAGCCCCATCTCCTTCTGGATCAGGTGATGTCATGTGATAAGCATCGCAAGTAGATCCATAGCCGGCAACTTCACAATATATGTGCGCTCCTCTAGCTAATGCATGCTCTAGACTTTCCAATATAAGAATTCCTGATCCTTCTCCCATAACAAATCCATCTCTTTCCTTATCAAAAGGTATAGATGCTCTTTTTATATCATTTTTAGTACTTAAAGCTGTAAGAGATGTAAATCCTGCAATAGCTAATGGTGTTATGGAAGCTTCTGCTCCTCCAGCTATCATTATGTCTGCGTCACCGTATTTTATTACTTTATATGCTTCACCTATAGAATTTGTAGCTGTAGCGCAAGCTGTAACTATATTGCTGCAGATTGCTTTGGCACCATATTTTATGGCTATATTCCCTGCTGCCATATTAGTTATTATCATTGGTACAAACATTGGAGAAACTCTTGAAGGTCCTCTTTCCAAGAGTTTTTGATGTTCCTGTTCTATAGTCCTTATTCCTCCAACTCCTGAACCTACAATAACTCCTAATCTAGTTTTATCTATGCTATCTAAATCCAGTCCACTGTCTTTTACAGCTTCACCTGCAGCGGCTATAGCAAATTGGCAATACTTATCCATTCGCTTAGCTTCTTTTCTTTCCATGTATTTCTCTGGCTCAAATTCTTTTACTTCTGCTGCCAATTTTACTTTAAAATCAGTGGTATCAAAAGATTTGATTAAATCTACGCCATTAACACCATTTTTACAGTTTTCCCAAAAACTTTTCGCATCATTTCCTATAGGTGTAATTGATCCAATTCCTGTTACAACAACTCTATTTTTCACACTATCACCTTCCTTATATTATATTCCCATTCCTCCGTCTACGCCTATAACCTGACCAGTTATATAGGAAGCCTCATCAGATGACAAAAATGCTACAAGTTTAGCCACATCTAAAGCTGTTCCAAATCTTCTTAGAGAAATATTTTCAAGCATCTTTTCCTTTGCTTTTTCAGGCAAAGCCTCTGTCATTTCAGTTTCTATGAATCCAGGAGCAATAGCATTTACTGTTATTCCTCGTGACCCAAGTTCTTTTGATACAGACTTTGTAAGCCCTATTATACCAGCCTTAGAAGCACAATAATTTGCTTGACCTGCATTTCCTACTATGCCGACTATTGAAGATATATTTATTATTCTACCAGACTTTTTCTTAAGCATAAAAGGTGTAACATGCTTTATGCAATTAAAGCATCCCTTTAAATTAACATTAATAACTGAATCAAAGTCTTCTTCTTTCATCCTTAGAATTAAATTATCCTTAGTGATGCCTGCATTATTAACCAAAATGTCAATTTTCCCAAATTCATCTATAGCTTTCTTAATAAGAATTTCAGCTTCATTAAATTTACTAACATCAGCTTTAACAGATATTGCTTTCACATTAAATTTTTCAATTTCTGAAGCTAATGCTAATGCCTCAGCTTCGCTGCTTCTATAGTTTATAACTATATTACAACCTTTTTCTGCTAAGTCCAAAGCTATGGCTCTTCCTATTCCTTTTCCAGCCCCTGTTACAACAGCACACTTATCCTTTAACATAATTCCTCCACTAACTATTTACTTATTTTTGCCAATACTTGATTTAATGATTCAATATTTTCAACATTCATTATATCTAGTTTTCTATTAATTCTTTTTACAAAACCGCTTAGAGTTTTACCAGGTCCTATTTCAAGGAAGGTGTCTATTCCATCATTAATCATTCTATTAATTATATCCTCCCAATAAACTGGACTCATAGCTTGCTTTATAAGTAAACTTTTTATTTCATTTTTGTTATTTATATAATCTGCGTTTACATTGGTAAGTACAGGTATTTCTATATCATTAAATTCTATATTTCCTAGTTCTATTCCTAGTTTATCAGCTGCTGGTTTTAAAAGTGAACTATGAAAAGGTGCACTCACATTTAATTTTACCGATTTTCCACCCTTAGCTATAGCCAGTTCCATAGCCTTATCTATTGCTTTTATCTCTCCTGCAAGAACAATTTGACCAGGGCAATTAAAATTAACAGCTTCCACTACTCCTTCTGAGGATGCTTCACTGCAGCATTGTAATACTTTTTCTCTATCTAACCCAAGTACCGCTGCCATAGCACCAATTCCCACAGGTACAGCCTCTTGCATAAACTTTCCTCTTTTTCCTACAAGCTTTACTGCTTTTTCAAAGCTTAAGGCTTTGCTGCAAACAAGCGCTGAATACTCTCCCAAACTAAAGCCCGCCGTAGCATCAGGTATAATGCCCTTAGCAGTTAATATATTTAATATTGCACAGCTCATAGTAAGCACAGCCGGCTGTGTATTTTCAGTAATGTCTAAAATTTCTTTAGGCCCATGAAAACATATTCCTTTTAAATCATATCCCAATGAATCATTGGCCTTATCAAATATTTCTTTAAATTCTATAAAATTATCATATAATTCCTTGCCCATCCCCACATATTGTGAACCTTGGCCGCTAAAAATAAAACCTATCTTAGACATTTCTATCTCCTTAAATATATTTCTTGAACTTTCTTATCAGCTTCGTTAAACATTTCTTCAATAATTTCTAATGAAGTTTGTTCTTTGTTTACTATTCCTGCTATTTGGCCTGCCATTATCGATCCAGTATCTGCATCACCATCTACTACAGCTCTTGACAAGGCTCCTTTACCTAATTCTTCATATTCTTTTAGTTCTGCATGATTTTTCTCTAAAAGCTGGAATTGTCTAGTTAACTTATTTTTTATTACTCTTATAGGATGACCTGTTGGTCTTCCAGTAACCACTGTATCTATATCTTTAGCACTTATAACTCTGTTCTTATAGTTTTGGTGAATCACACATTCCTTGGATACTAAAAATCTTGTTCCAACTTGAGCACCTTCAGCTCCAAGCATGAACGCTGCTGCTATGCCTCGACCATCACCTATTCCTCCAGCGGCTATTACTGGTATGTTAACACTGCTCACAACTTGTGGAACCAATGCCATAGTTGTTAGTTCGCCTATATGTCCTCCAGATTCACATCCCTCTGCTATTACGGCATCAACACCTGTTCTTTCCATTCTTACAGCTAAAGCTACTGAAGGTACCACAGGAATCACCTTTATCCCATGTTCTTTCCACATTTCTATGTATTTTCCGGGATTTCCCGCTCCAGTAGTTACGACTTTAACTTCTTCTTCACATACCATTTTAGCTATTTCATCTGCATTGTCACTTAGAAGCATAATATTTACTCCAAAAGGTTTATCAGTAAGAGCCTTAGCTTTCCTTATCTGCTCTCTAACATAATCTGCAGGAGCATTTGCCGCAGCGATTATTCCAAGACCTCCAGCATTGCTTACTGATGAAGCCAGCGAGCTTTCAGCAACCCATGCCATTCCTCCTTGAAATATTGGATACTTTATTCCTAGCATTTCGCAAATTTTACTATTAAACATAATTCCTCCTATATAATAAGTCAGATTTTCATCTGACCTACTTTGTTATTTGTTTGCTTCAATATAATTTACAGCATCCTTTATGCTCTTAATTGAATCTGTGTTTTCTATTCTTATATTAAATGCTTCCTCGATTTCTATAACTATCTGAAATAAATCTAGAGAATCTACTCCTAAATCCTCGAAAGTAGTATCTAATGTAATTTCGTCCTCTTCAACTCCTATTTGGTCTATTATTATTTCCTTTACTTTTTCAAATATCATTTTTGTCCTCCTAAATAATTTTATTTATCTCCATTCTACAAGGGTAGCTCCATATGTTAATCCACCGCCAAATCCCACCATTATAATTTTATCGTTTTTCTTTAGCATGGATTTTTTATTCATCTCATCTAAAGCTATCGGTATGCTGGCACTGGATGTATTACCATACTTATCTAAATCTATGTAAAACTTTGATATATCAACATTTAATTTTTTGGCAGCAAAATCTATTATTCTATAATTTGCCTGATGCGGTATTATGTATGCTATTTCCTCTATAGAAACAGAATACT
This sequence comes from Clostridium sp. 19966, assembly GCF_032335695.1. Taxonomy (NCBI): domain Bacteria; kingdom Bacillati; phylum Bacillota; class Clostridia; order Eubacteriales; family Clostridiaceae; genus Clostridium; species Clostridium sp. 19966. The sequence continues at coordinate 12,699 of NZ_JACTOJ010000005.1, read as the reverse complement.
TTTCCAGAAGTATCTGAATGCTTTCAATAATTTTACTGGTAGCGAATTTAAACACTTCTCTTCCTTCCATCTTGACAAAGCTACCTTTATTAACTTCTTTAGCTTCATCAGTAAAAGCGTTTGAAAGTGGAATAGCATCACAGATAAGAGAATCACCTTTGCTGCCATCTGCTCCTAATATCACATCATATATGCCTTTTTTTTCACTAGAGCCCAATACTGCTGCACCCGCTCCATCTCCAAATAGAACACAAGTATTTCTATCACTCCAGTCTACTATCTTAGAAAGAAGTTCTGAGCCAATTATAAGTGCATTTTTATATATTCCAGCACTTATAAATTGTTTAGCAATACTTAATGAATATATAAAGCCGGAGCATGCTGCATTAACATCAAAAGCTACTGCCCTATGAGCTTCTAACAATTTTTGAACAATACAAGCCGTAGAAGGAGTATATGTATCTGGAGTTATAGTTGCTACAATTATTAGCTCTAAATCTTCATTGTTAATGTCTGCTTCTTTTAAGGCCTGTAGAGCAGCATAATATGCCATTTCAGCATTGCTTTCTTTGGTGGATACCCTTCTCTCCTTTATTCCAGTTCTGCTGCTAATCCATTCATCACTAGTATCCACAATTTTTGAAAGATCATCATTAGTGACGATTCTCTCAGGTACATATCTACCTGTACCCAATATTATTGCTTCTTTCATTTATCTGCTCCTTTATTTATCTAAATTGTACTTTTCTCTGAAAAAAGTATTAAGCTTCTCTAAGGAACTCACCAAAACTTTTTCTTCCTCAGTATCTAATCCCTGAATAGTTTCCTTTATCATATCGGAATGGAATTTTTCATGAATTCTATATGCCAGCTTACCTTTTTTAGTTAATTGAATTAATACTACCCTTCTGTCTTCCTCAATTCGATTCCTTCGAACATACTCTTTTTTTATTAATTTATTCACAGCTGTTGTAAGAGTACCCACAGTTATCTTTAAATCAGCTGCTACTTCTGACATAGTTCTAGGTTCATACATACCTATAGCTTCTATTGTATGTATTTCGGTTACGGATAAATCTTTTAATGGTCCACTTTTTAGAGCAGATTGCTCTATTTGCAATATATCATTAAATAAGTCCACTAATAATTCATTAACTACACTATAAGTTTTATCCATACCTTTTGAACCCCATTCCTTCATACGTTTTTATTGTCAAATATTTTGATATTCAAAGTATATTATAAAAAATATAAACTGTCAACTGTGGAAGTTTATGTTCAAATTTTATTTACATACTATAGATAGTCCGATTTATTTGTTTTAGTGAACATTTAAACGGACTATCTATAAAGTTAATTTTTAGCAGATTAATTTTAATTATATATATTGTATATTTCTATTTTTAAAATATACATGTGTCAAATTACAATTTTCGCAAATACCTAAGGCTACACTAAAATTTGAGGCTATAGCCTTTTCATTATGTGCATCCGACCCTATGGTGATATATTTACCGCCAAGATTATGATATTCTTTATATAGTTTAGCAATGTTTTCAGCTGCTGATTTATTGCCAAGTCTTCTTGTATTTATTTCCAAGGCTATGTTGTTTTCAATAAGCGTAGAAAAAATAGCAGTAATTATTTCTCTATACTCATGGTAATAAATTTCTTTATCATCATAAGGTGCATACCTGGAAATATAATCAATATGTCCTAGACTATCTATAAATGTATGGCATTTAATATTATTATACATAGTTTGAAGATATTCCGTATAAACATCATGCTTGCTTTTTCCTTCATATGCTTCTTTATAATATATGTCATAATTTCCCAGGAAATGTATTGAACCTATTAGATAATCAAAATCATAATTATTAAGTTCTTCATTTTTCTTGAGGATTTCTTCCGTCATACCAATTTCAACGCCTAACAATAACGATTTACCTCTATAATTTCCATAGGCATTAAAATATTCATCTACATTAAATCTAAACATTTCTGGATCTGGATGGTTTAAATCCATATGCTCTGTAATAATTAATCCTACATTTCTATTTCCAGCAGCCTTAATTGCTTCTTCTATCTCCATATCTGAGTCTGTAGATATTTTAGTATGAACATGAGTATCAAATATCATTTTTTTCTCCATAACAATCAACTATTTCTCCAAAATATAAGATGATAATCATCATCTTTATAAAATTTATTTTTCATTGCCACAAATATTTCCTCTTATTTATATATAGGAAATTTCTTACATAGACTTCTTACTTCTTCTCTGAGGCTAGTCAAATCTTTTTCCTTGTTTTCTATTGCATAGTTAATAAAATATGCTATTTTCTTCATTTCTTCCTCTTTAAAACCTCTTGTGGTTGCAGCTGGTGTCCCTATTCTTATACCGCTGGTTATAAATGGACTTAAAGTCTCAAAAGGTATGGTATTTTTATTCACAGTTATACCTATAGAATCCAATAATTTTTCTGCGTCTTTACCAGTTATACCTTTATTAGTTAAGTCAACTAACATAAGATGGTTATCTGTTCCACCTGATATAAGCCTAAATCCATATTTAATAAGTTCTTCACTTAAAATTTTTGCATTTTTAACAACTTGATTTATATAGTCTTTATATTCAGCAGTAGCTGCCTCCTTAAAGCATACTGCTTTTGCAGCTATAACATGCATAAGCGGTCCGCCTTGAATTCCAGGAAATATATTTTTATCTACTGCTTTAGCATATTTCTCCTTGCATAATATAGCTCCACCTCTTGGACCTCTTAAGGTTTTATGAGTTGTAGTAGTAACAAAATCCGCATAAGGAACAGGTGATGGATGAGCACCTGTTGCTACAAGCCCAGCTATGTGTGCCATATCTACCATCAGGTATGCATCTATTTCATCGCATATTCCTCTTAATTTTTGAAAATCAATTATTCTTGGATATGCACTAGCTCCTGCCACTATCATCTTTGGTTTATGCTGAAGTGCTAATTTTTTTATTTCATCGTAGTCTATATATTCACTATCCTTATTTACTCCATAGGAAACAAATTTAAATAATCTTCCAGAGAAATTAACTGGGCTGCCATGGGTAAGATGTCCTCCATGACTTAAATCCATTCCCATCACTGTATCTCCCGGAGTTAATACAGAAAGGTATACTGCCATATTTGCTTGAGAGCCAGAATGAGGCTGAACATTAACATGTTCTGCTCCAAATAAATTCTTCAATCTTTCTCTTGCTAAGTCTTCAACTTTATCTACAAATTCACAGCCACCGTAATATCTTTTAGCTGGATATCCTTCTGCATATTTATTAGTTAAAGGTGATCCCATTGCTTCCATAACAGCTTTGCTGGCAAAATTCTCTGAAGCAATTAATTCGATATTATGTTCCTGTCTATTTGTTTCCTGCTCAAGATAAGTAAATATCTCATCATCGGTTCTTTTCAAATTTTCAAAATCCATAGTATAATCCTCCTTTAAGTAAAAGCATACCTATTTAATTCATGAAATGATTGAACATATAATTCCATTTATATTAATTATAAAGATATTAGTTACATTTATCAACTTAATATTTTATGATATAATATACAAGAATTAAGGTGGGTGAACTTATGAACGCGAATAAATTAGCTTTTATTGCCTCTGAAGCCGGAAGAATAATACTTGAAAGCGGAGGTGAAACATATAGAGTTGAAGATACAATAAATAGAATATGCTTATCCTACGGCTTTTCTCTATCAGATAGTTTTGTTACCGCCACAGGTATTATGATATGCGTATCAGATACAAGTAATAATACAGCTTCTATAATAAAACGTGTACATACTAGGACTGTAAATTTAGAAAAAATATGCTTAGTGAATAATTTTTCGCGAAATATTTCTAAACATAATTATAGTGAGGAAGAAGCCATTCAAATACTAAGAAATATTGATGAAAGTAAAAGATATGGTACTTTGCCTACTATACTATTTTCGGCCTTAGCTGCTTCTACCTTTACACTTATTTTTGGTGGAAATACTGGGGATGCTATAAGTGCATTTTTCATAGGTTTAATCATAGAATCCATGGTTTCTTATCTAAATAAATTGGAACTAAATTTTTTCTTTATAAACATAATCGGTGGAGCTATGGCAGCATTATTTGCCTGCTTGTTAGTGAAAATTAATATCGCCTTTAATTTAGATAAGACTATTATAGGATCTATAATGCTTTTAGTTCCTGGTCTAGCTATAACTAACGCCATAAGAGATACCATAGCTGGGGATTTATTGGCAGGTATTACAAGAGCGGCAGAAGCATTTTTAACTGCAGTAGGAATTGCGGTAGGCAGCGGCTTTATACTTAAGATATGGATCAGTATATTTGGAGGCATAGGTTAATGGTAATTAATTCTATTTATGCAGCTATTGCTACTATAGGTTTCGGTATAATTTTCAATGTAAAAGGGAAAAATCTATTTCTTTGTGCCATAGGTGGAGGCGCATCTTGGTTTATATATTTACTTAGTTCTAAATACACTGATTCTATTGCATTAAGCATGTTTGCCTCTTCAGTATTTATAGGTATATATTCTGAAATCATGGCAAGAGTTAGGAAGGCTCCTGTAACTATATTTGTGCTATGTACAATTATACCTCTGGTTCCAGGTGGAGGAATGTATTATACCATGTATTACTCTATAAAAGGAGATGTGTATACTTCTCTTAGCACAGGATTAAATACAATAATGAGTGCTGGTGCTTTGGCAGTTGGAATACTCTTCGTATCTTCTGCCGTAAAGCTAATAAAAATATGTGCAAAAAACAAGGACTAGATTTTCTAGTCCTCATTTTTTTATTTCATGAATGTTAATAAGGTTTTTACTAACTCATCCACATTTTCCTCTAATTCCAATTCTGTAGAACCCTTCATGCAATTTTTTGCATAATTTTCTATAAGCATTCCGCCAACCTTATTCATGGCAGCTCTTATTGCCGAAATTTGAGTCAAAACATCTTTGCAGCAACATTCATTGTTTATCATTTTTTCTATGCCCTTTACTTGGCCTTCAATTTTTCTTAGGCGTATAATTATATCATTTTTTAAATCTATGTCTTCCATAAATTATACCTCGAATTAAAATATGTAAACAATTAGCTTTATATTATAAAAATACTGACTTTGTTAAAGTCAGATTTTTATTTATGTGCTTAATTGTTTTTATTTATAGCTATTCCTAATTCTTTAAGCTGAATATCATCTACAACATTTGGCGCTTCCGACATAGGATCGTATGCATTTTGATTCTTAGGGAAGGCTATTACATCTTTTATATTATCCGTACCGCATAGGAACATAATCATTCTATCAAACCCAAAAGCCAATCCTCCATGTGGTGGTGGTCCAAATTTAAAGGCTTCAAGCAAGAATCCAAATCTTTCCCAAGCTCTTTCCTGTCCTAATCCTATAACCTCAAACATCTTTTCCTGAAGCTTTGTATCATGTATTCTTATACTTCCTCCACCAAGCTCTTCTCCGTTAAGAACTATATCATAGGCTTTAGCCCTAACCTTAGAAGGATCTGTGTCAAGGTAAGAAATGTCTTCATCCATAGGCATAGTAAATGGATGATGTTCTGCTACATATCTCTTTTCCTCTTCGTCATAAGCAAGCAACGGAAATTCAGTAACCCATACAAATTCGTACTCTTTGTTATCTTTCAATATATCAAGTTTTTTAGCAAGCTCTAACCTAAGTGCTCCCAGCGCAGACAAAACAATCTTATCACGGTCAGCAACAATAAATATCATATCCCCTGCTTTAGCATCAAGTTTACCAATTATTTCATTTATTTTGTCTTCACTTATGAATTTTGAAATTGGTGACTTTATTCCATCTTCCTTATAAGCTATGTATGCCAATCCTTTAGCCTTATAAGTCTTAACAAATTCTCCTAGTCTGTCGATGTCTTTTCTTCCCATACCTGCTGCATTATCAACTTTTATAGCTCTAACAGAGCCATTATTATCTAAGGCTGATTTAAATACAACAAAATCTGTATCCTTAACTATAGAACTTATATCTGTGATTTCCATACCAAATCTCAAGTCAGGTTTATCAGAGCCGTACTTATCCATAGCTTCTCTGTAAGGCATTCTTCTTATAGGTGTTTTTACATCTACATTAAGTATTTCTTTAAAGATTTTTTTTATAAGTCCCTCATTTAAAGCAATAACATCCTCCTGGTCCACAAAGGACATTTCCATATCTACCTGCGTAAATTCAGGCTGCCTATTAGCTCTTAAGTCTTCATCTCTAAAGCACTTAACTATCTGGAAATATTTATCAAACCCTGACACCATAAGAAGCTGTTTAAATATTTGAGGAGATTGAGGAAGAGCATAAAACATTCCCGGATAATTTCTGCTAGGTACAAGATAATCTCTAGCTCCCTCGGGAGTGCTCTTAGTAAGTATTGGAGTTTCGATCTCCAAGAACCCATTTTCGTCCAAATAATCTCTTATTGCTTTTGCTACTTTGTGCCTAGTTATAAATATTTTTTGCATATCTGGTCTTCTTAAATCCAAGTATCTATATTTAAGTCTTATATTTTCTGCTGCATCCAAGTTTTCTTTAATATATATTGGTGGTGTTTCTGATTCTGATAAAATCTTTATTTCTGATCCTTTAAGCTCGAAAGCACCTGTTTTCATATGTTCATTTGGTGCTTCTCTTCTTACTAAGGTTCCAGTAACAGCTATGCAATATTCAGATCTTAAGCCATCTGCTTTTTCGAAAGCTTCCTTATTTATTTCTTCTCCAAATACTACTTGAATTATTCCGCTCCTATCCCTTAAATCAACAAATATAAGAGCCCCTAGGTTTCTTTTTCTTTGAACCCAGCCCATTACTGTAATAGATTTTTCCAATTCCTTTTCGCTTATATCACCGCATAAAAGCGATCTCTTTAAGCCATTTAATGCTTCTGCCATCATTATCCTCCCGTACTTTTATATATTAAATTTTATATATTTTTAACTATTTTATATATACCTTCATAGTTATCTATATTAACATCAAAAATATCTCCGGTATTCATATTTTTAAGTTTTGCAGTTCTATTTGCCAGCTCATCTTCTCCAAGAACTACTGAAAATTTTGAGTTTATTTTATTTGCATATTTCATTTGAGCTTTTACACTTCTTCCAACATGATCTATATCCGCTTTAACACCGAGCTTTCTAAGCTGGTTTGTAAGCTTTAAAGCCTCATAAGAAGCATTCTCACCCATGGAACCTATATAGATTTCCATTAAATCTGGTTTAGGAATATTTATATTCTCTTCCTCAAGAGTTAAAATAAGTCTTTCAAGCCCCATGCCAAAGCCTACTGCTGGAATTTCTGGACCACCTATTTGTTCTATCAAAGTGTCATATCTTCCTCCACCGCACACTGTAATATTCTTGTTTATAATCTCAAATACGGTTTTGCTATAATAATCTAGACCTCTTACAATGTGAGGATCAACTTCAAACTGTATATCTAAAGCTGAAAGGCATTTTTTAAGTTTATCCATATGCTCTCTGCAATCATCACATATATAATCTAATATTATAGGTGCACCTTTAGTTATTTCCTTGCATTTTTCTTCCTTGCAGTCTAATATTCTCATAGGATTTCTATCAAATCTGCTCTTACAGGTTTCACATAAATTATCTAGATTATCTGATAGAAAGCTTTTTAAAGCTTCATTATATTTTTTCCTGCAATGAGGACATCCTATGCTGTTTATATGCAATTTAAGCTCGTTTAATCCAAATTCATTAAATACTCTCATTGCTAGACTTATGATTTCAGCATCCAAGGATGCTGACTGAGCGCCAAACACTTCAACTCCAAATTGATGATGTTCTCTAAGTCTCCCCTTTTGAACATTTTCATATCTAAATACGGGAGTAAAGTAAAACATCTTTGTAGGTTGTGCTTCACTATACAAGCTTGCTTCCACGAAAGCTCTTACTGCCGGAGCTGTACCTTCAGGCTTTAATGTAACACTTCTATTGCCTTTATCCTTAAATGTGTACATTTCTTTTTGAACTACATCAGTGGTTTCTCCCACTCCTCTCTCAAATAATTCTGTAGCTTCGAAAATAGGAGTTCTAATTTCTCTGCAGCCGTATTCTGCAGCAATTTTTCTTAATTTATCTTCAATGTACTGCCACTTATAGGAATCCTGAGGCAGCACATCCTTTGTACCTTTTTGAGCCTGTATCATAAAAAATCCTCCTTATATGAATATCATTTAATCCTTATATAGTGTATTTAATAAAGAAATTTTTTTTTGAACTATTTCTTCTACTCTATTTACATATTCCTTTACATCCTTTAAATTAGCAAATCTCTCTAATCGGTTTTCTTCCATAAATATAACCTTAGTTACTGCGTCTGCCCCTAAAGCTATTATGGTCTGCTTTTCCTCCATGATCTGAATATTATAAATATTTTCAAAGCCTTCTTTGCAATAACCTATGTTTTCCATATTGCCAATCATGTTCTTCTGTCTATACATGTAATACGGATGCATATTAATTTCTTGTGAAGTTTTGCGTGTCACATCATACATATCTATTATATCATTCAAATCTAATTTATTATCAAACTTGTTATTTAATAATTCCTCATGTATTTTAGATGCTCTCTTTACGGCCATTCCATGTACAGTCAAGCTCTCTGGAGAAAGCTCTTTAATTTTTTTACAAGTATTAATTACATCTTCTAAATTTTCGCCTGGCAGTCCTAATATTATATCCATATTTATATTATCAAAGCCACATTTTCTTGCTAAATTAAATTTATCTATCACATCTTTCACTGTGTGAAGCCTGCCTATACGTTTTAGAGTTTTATCGTTCATGGTTTGAGGATTGATACTTATCCTTGTAACTCTATATTTCTTCATAGAAAGCAATTTGCTTAAGGTTATGCTGTCAGGCCTTCCAGCTTCTACTGTGAATTCTTTTATATTTTTTTCCTTTATGAAAGCATCATAAATACATTCCATAATGCCTTCAAAATCTTTTTCTGTAACAGAAGTAGGAGTGCCTCCACCAAAATATATATTTTCTATATTCAATTGTTTTGATTCTATGTACGCTTTTATTGAATTAATCTCGTAACTTAATGCCTTAAGATATTCTCCTACTAATTGTTCTTTTCCCTTTATAGAATTTGACGCAAAAGAACAATAGGCACACCTTGTTGGACAAAATGGCATACCTATGTATATGCTTATATTATTCTTATTTTTATTTATTAAATCCTTCTCGTATCTTGCAACCTCAATACATAATTCAGTTTTTTCTCTGCTTGCTACATAATGCTTATCATAATACTGTATAATTTCTTCATCTTTTAAGCCTTTTTTCATTAGGGATCCTGCTATCTTGGCTGGTCTTATGCCTATGAGAGTTCCCCAAGGGTGTTCTACTTTTGTTATAGCTACAAAGTATTTATAAAGAGCCATCTTCACATTTTCCTTAAAGGGTAATGACTCGTCAATAGAATAATTCCTATTTGTACCATGAGAAGTTATAGTTATTTCTCCATCAGATATGCTTATATCAATATCTTCATTTTTATCTACAAAATCTATTTCTGTATTTTGATAAAATATATTAGTAATTTGAAATACATCATATCTGTATTTCAAATCATTTAGCTTAATAAGTATACTCATTACATCTCCTAACCTAAACTAAGAAAGGATTAGATTCCTTTTCTTCCTGAATTGTGCTCTCTGGACCATGACCTGGCAGAATTATTGTATTCTCCGGCAAAGTTGTAAGCTTAGTTTCTACACTTTTCATTAAAGTTCCATAATCTCCACCTACAAAATCCGTTCTACCAATAGAACCAGCAAATAAAGAGTCTCCCGTAAATGCTATATCACCCATCAAAAATGTCATTCCACCTGGAGAATGTCCAGGCGTTTCTAAGCAAAAAATTTTGTTATTGCCAAGATAGAATTCACTTTTTTCATCTAAAAAAGTATTTAAGGTTCCATCATCATCGTGCATATAAAACAATTCTCCCGTATCGGATTGTATCATTTCATAATCTTTTTTATTTATATATAATGGAACCTCGTATTTGTTTTTTAAAAAAACAGCAGCTCCTGTATGATCATAATGTCCATGAGTAAGTAAAATATATTTTACTTTAGCTTTTATTTTATCTAAGGCTTTAATTATGGTATTCTCATCACCGCCGGGATCTATAACCGCTGTCTCATAAGTTTCTTCATCTAATACCAGGTAACAGTTAACCCCCAACACACCTACAGATAATCTATTAACCTTCATAACATCCCTCCAAAAATCAAGTTACTAAGATTTTGTCCTATACACTTCTACCACACCAGTTAATTTCTTTATTTTTTTCATAACTTCCTTTAGTTCGTCTACATTAGTAATCTTAATTTTAATATTTATTGTGGCATATCCATCAGATGAGCTTCTAGCATTTACTTCATGCAGATGTATCTTAGAATCGGTTATGACTACCATTATATCAGATAACAGTCCATTTCTGTCTTCTCCCCTTATCTGTAACTCTGTGATATAACCACTTACCTTTGTGCCAGTCCAAGACACTTCCACAATTTTATTTTCAATATCATTTAATAAAGCTTCTGCATTCTTGCAATCCTTTCTATGTATAGAAACTCCTCTTCCTTTGGTTATATATCCTATTATTTCATCTCCCGGTACAGGATTGCAGCATTTTGCAAATCTAATCAAAACATTTGTTAGCCCTTTAACATTAACTCCATAATTATTTTCTTTGGTAGCCTTGTTTGAAGCTTTGGATATCTGCTCTTCTATATTTTTTAGTACTGCAGAATTGTCTGCTTCAGGAGTCTGCTTCTCTATTTTAATGCTCTCTTTGAATCTAGTTATTACCGTAGCTGCATTAAGAAGTCCTAATCCTACAGATGCAAAAACATCATCCAAATTATTTGAATTATATTTTTTTAGTACCTTTTCTAAGGTATCTCCTTTAAGCAATTCTCCAAAATTAAACCCTTGTCTCTTAGCTTCCTTCTCTAACATATCCTTACCTTTGGATACATTTTCGTCTCTCTTCATTTTCTTAAACCAAGCTCTTATCTTACTTTTTGCTTGATTACTTTTTACTATATTCACCCAATCTATGCTTGGTCCCTTAGCGTAGGATGAAGTTTGTATCTCTACTATTTCTCCAGTTTTAAGCTTATAATCTAAGGGCTGCAATTTACCATTTACTTTAGCCCCAACACATCTATTACCTACGTCTGTATGAATTCTATAAGCAAAATCTATTGGCGTTGATTCTGCAGGCAAGTCAATGACTTTACCATTTGGAGTAAAGACAAACACTTCATCTGAAAACATATCTATTTTAAAAGATTCCATGAATTCTTCTGCATCCGAGGTTTCCCTCTGCCACTCCATTATATCTCCGAGCCAAGAAAGCCTATTGTCAAAATAGTCCTTATCGTCTTTTCCGTTATCCTCTATGTGCTCTTTATATTTCCAGTGTGCTGCAATACCATATTCTGCAGTCCTATGCATGTCGTAAGTTCTTATTTGTATTTCAAAAGGTTTTCCCTGAGGTCCTATAACTGTTGAATGCAGGGATTGATACATATTGGGTTTAGGCATAGCAATATAATCTTTAAATCTTCCAGGAATTGGTTTGTACATTGTGTGTACTATACCTAAAGCTGCATAACAGTCTTTAACCGTTTCAACCAATATCCTGACAGCTGTTAAATCAAACACCTGATCGATTGATTTGTTCTTGTTTACCATTTTCCTGTAAATGCTATAAAAATGTTTAGGTCTGCCTTCTATATCTGAATCAATGCCTGACTTTAAAAGACTATCTCTAAGCTGATTTTCTATTACTTTTATATATTCTTCTCTTTCTACTCTCTTTTCAGAAATCTTATTTACTAAATCATAATATTCTTCAGGATTACTATATCTAAAAGCCAAATCTTCCAATTCCCATTTTATCTTGGACATACCTAGTCTATGAGCCAATGGTGCATATATATCGAAGGTTTCTTTTGCTTTTTGCTTTTGATTAGCTTGAGGTACATATTTTAACGTTCTTAGATTATGCAATCTATCTGCTAATTTAATAAGTATTACTCTTATATCCTTAGTCATTGCTAAAAGCATTTTTCTAACATTATCTGCTTGCTGCTCTTCTTTTGTTTTATACTGAATCTTACCAAGCTTTGTAACACCTTCAACAAGATCCGCTATTTCTTTGCTGAATTCCCTAGTTACATCCTCATATGTATATTGAGTATCTTCTATTACATCATGAAGTAGTCCAGCTGCGATCGTAGCTGTATCCATTCCCATATCTGCTAATATGCAGGCCACCTCTACAGGGTGAATAACATAAGGCTCTCCAGATTCTCTTTTTTGATCCTTATGCGCTTCCGCAGCAAAATTATATGCTTTAATAATTAATTCCTTATCTACATTTACACAATTATTATCGATTTTTTCTAACAATTTTTGCAGCATATGGATTACTCTCCTCTAGAAGTATCTTTTCTAAATTCAAAGGCTGGTTAAACAACCAGCCATGATTTTTCTATTATTATATAATATTGTAACATTTTTTTCAATTGGATTTTTATAT